>CAMFNC010000141.1 GCA_945965245.1 uncultured Porphyromonas sp.
TGATTTTTTATGCATAAATTGACTTCATTTTATATATAAATTGCGCGCGTTTTATGCATAAATTAAATTCAAAATGTGCATGAATTTTTTCGCGCTTTCAAAAAAGTAGATACGAAAATAGGCATCCGTGTTTTCGGATGCCTATTGGGTATGGAGATAAAGAGGGAAATATCTACTTGATTAAAGCCTTGAATTCGGGCAAAGAGGCTACGGATGCAAATTCCAAATCTACTGCTGCACGATAGGCATATCGCTTGTCCATCTGAATGGCTTCGTTCAGGTAGCTCAGCAAATCTTTGCTGTTGTTCATACGTGCTGCCACGATGGCCTGCAGATAGTAAGTTTTGGCGTTGGGGTGAG
Source organism: uncultured Porphyromonas sp. (assembly GCA_945965245.1). GTDB lineage: Bacteria > Bacteroidota > Bacteroidia > Bacteroidales > Porphyromonadaceae > Porphyromonas. Next base: position 361 of record CAMFNC010000141.1, read on the forward strand.
GTATGGCTGTCAGGATGCGGCGTGCTTCGGCGTAGTCTTCGTTGAGGATGGAAACCACGGCCGAATTGTTGTTGATGATTCCGGAGAAGGCTTTGGCCGCTTCGGCATATTTGCCTTGTTTCAATTCCAACATCCCCATGGCTTGCCCGATTTCAGGCACGGAACCGGCAGTGCTGAGCAATTGGTCGGCACGCTCGGTATTGCCTTCACCCATTTCCAGGAGAGCCAAGTTGAGATTGGACTCAGGATTCATCTTTACTTTGTTGGCTTGATCGAACCAATATTTGGCACGAGACAGATTGCCCTGTTCGAATTCCAAAACGCCCAGATTATTGTAAGAGCGATAATCTTTGGGATAGAGCTGACGGGCAATGTTATACATACGCTTTTTCTTTTCGTAAGTATCGAGCAGCTTGGCGGCATAGAGCTGCTCTTCGAGGTTTAGGTGGCCGGGAAGTTTTTCGGACCATTCTTTGATCTTTTCATCGCTTTTGCCGATAATTTCCACATTGGCAATCAGACGTGAGCGGCGCAGCTGTGGCAGGATTTCGTCAGCCAAATGGCTGAATACTGCGGATATATTGCGGATTTCTCGTTCACGTTGTTCGGGGTCGGGATACATATTCAGCACGCGCAGCACAAGGTCTTTGTCGGGCAGGTTGCTGGCCTCTACCAAGCGTTGAAATCCGTCCCAGTCTTCGGCTGTATAGTGTGCATTGATTTCGAGGTCTTGGAGGTCTTGTAGATTTTGCTTGCGGAAGGCATCTTTCAGTTTGGCTGTGGTATTGCGTTCACGTTGGGCACTGAGTTTCTCGTTGAGGTCTTTCTTGCCATCGGGCGAAGCGTAAGACTGTACTTCCACGGATACGCGTTGGGTAAGATCTTCATGGGCATTCTGTACGATGTATCGCCATTCTTCCACATCCTCTTTGGTTAGCTCGCCTTGACGCACATTGGCTTGTTGAATGAGGAAGAGAATGTTGGCATCGTAAGCCTGTTTGATGATGCGTTGAAATTTATCCGGAGCCAAAGCCGGTGTGGCGTCTTCCACAGTGGCCAAATCAGCAGTACCGATTACGCCTTCGCCCACTTTGATGTCGGGCATTACAATTTTGGATTTACCATTGTAAGCTTCGAAACGCAGCCAAAGGTTGCTGCGCAGCATGGCGGGTTTGTATTTGAATGTGCTCGATATGGTCATGCGTCCACCTTGGGCATAGCTGACGGGGGTCTCGTTGCCGCGAACATTTTCACCTTGGAAAGTGTAGGAATCAGCCCGCTGTTCTCCGCCGGGGTAGCGTAATACAGGAGAAACTTTGAGTGTAGCATTCTTGCCAAAATATTTTTGGGGGAATGTGATATGAATTTGTGCTGGCACTTCGGAGCCGGCCAGAGTCAGCGGCTGTGGTTCTACGGTAATCATAGAATTTTGCACCGGCTTCAATCCGGTGGAGCAGGCACTCAGGACTGCTATGGAGACTGCCGTAAGGAGTCCGTTAATTAATTGACGATTCATGATAGTATTATTGTTTTTGATTCTTTTTGCGGAAAATAAAAGGATGAAGTGTGGCATAGGCTGCCGTCAGTAGTAAAAGGATGAGCGCAGATGTGGCTACAGCTTCGGTTCGGCGGATGGTGACCGGCGCAAAGTGCATCTTCACGGTATGCCGACCGGCCGGCAGATAGAGCGCACGGAGCACATAGTCGGCACGCAGGAGTTTGGCAGACTTGTTGTCCACCGTTACCTGCCAGCCATGCGGATAATAAATCTCACTGAAAACAGCCAATGCAGGTTGGCGGATGTCCACATCATATTCGGCACGATTGGGAGTGTATTTCGTGAGGCGGATGAATTCGGTGCTGTCCGGTATGGTTTTGGATTTCAATTGCTGCAAGTCGGCATTTATCCAGCGCTTGTCCACCACAGAGGTTTCACGAAGATTGGTATTGTTCAGCGCACGGATTTCTTCATTGGCATTTTCTACCCATTGGATGTTTCGGGTGAGCCATGCCGGGCCGAAAGCATAGGTGTTGGGCACCACTTGCAATGTGCGTTGTTCGGTATTGGGCACAATCACGTAGCGGGTATCCAGCATGTCCAGTACTTGTTGATTGTTTTTGGTAAGCTGATGCTCGATGAGGTCTTGGTAGCGTTGCAACTTGGCAGCGTGATAGCCGCCGATGCTGCGGTGCATATAGCTGGTGGTGGCATCGTTGAATGTGTTCACACTCAGATTGAGTACCCGGTAATGCGGGCTGTGGTCTTTGGCTATCAAATGGTCGGCCTTGCTAACAGGATGAGCCTGTGCCTGCACCAAAGAACTATCTATGAAATGGGTATCGTTCAGATAGCGTTTATCCACCATCCAAAGGTCTGCCAGTGTGAAAAGTATGACCAATGGGGCTACAACCGACTTTTTGAGCTTGCCAAAGGCGTAAAGCATCATCGGAGTCAATCCCAGTAGGATAAAGAAAATACTGCGTAATACATCGGCTCGGAATAAACCGATACGAGCAGAGGATAGGGCTCCCATCAGGCCTGCCACTTCGAAGTTGCTGCCGGCACCGGCAAACATTTCTGCCTCTTGTTTGCTGATGAAACTGAAGAACGTATTCGGGGTAATCCAGAAAAGGATGGCAATGCCCAAGGTGAAGAAAAGACTCGTTCCCCAGACGGTACGTTGTCGCAGCACGTTTTGTGGGTCTTTCAAGAACTCCACAAAAGCCAATACCGCCAATATGGGGATGGTCAGTTCGGCTATGACCAGAATGGAAGATACAGTGCGGAACTTATTATACAGCGGCACATGGTCTATGAAAAAGTCGGTCAGCCACATCATATTGTGTCCCCACGATAGAGCAATTGAGAAGAGTGTGGCTGTCACCAATGCCCATTTTACAGGTCCTTTTACAATGAAGCATCCCAGAAGGAAAAGAAACAGTGTAAAAGCTCCCACATAGACCGGTCCGGCAGTAAAAGGCTGATCACCCCAATATTGGTTCATCTGTGCAATGGTGGAGGCATAGGGCTGAGGTACTTTCTGCATCACCTTTTCGTTTTGTCCCAGATAACCGGTGGCACCTCCTTTGAGGTTGGGAACTAAAAGGGTCCATGTTTCTCCTTTACCATAGCTCCATTGTGTGATATAGGCTTTGTCCAATCCTCCACTGTTTTCATGTTCGATGGTGGTGGCTTGGGCATCGTCTTGCTTCAAGGTCAGTTCGCTGCCTCCGCGCATCGTTTCCTGTGTATATTCATACGTATGATAGAGTGAAGAGAAATTGATCAGAACACCCAATGTGCCGGCTATCACCAATACAGCCGTGGCTATGCCGAAACGCTTCAGCGTATGTCGGCGCACAGCATCCACACCAAAGGCAATGACCAGAAACAACATCACGAAGAAGAAATAATAGCTCATCTGAATGTGATTGGCCATGATTTGCAGCGCCGTGAAGAAAGCCGTGCATAATCCTCCGTAGAAATATTTGCCCCGATAGATCCAAATCAATCCGGCTATGGTGGGCGGTATGAAACAGAGAGCCGTCAGTTTCCAAATATGTCCTGCTACGATTAAAATAATGAAGTAGCTTGAAAACGTCCACATTACCGCGCCCAATACAGATGGCAAGCGTTTGAGCTCCAAAGCTCTCATTAGCAGATAACCGCCCATCAGCATAGCAAAAAGCAACCACGCGTGGCCTGCCATCATATTGAGCGGTTTGCGTAGCGTAAGCACATCCTGCACCATCTGCAATATTCGTGTCGAAGGATACGAGGGAGCAATCTGATACATCGGCATCCCTCCGAAAAGACTATTGGTCCAATAGGATGTTTCGCCCGTGGCTTCTTGATAGTCACGCACATCTTGTGCGGTGCCACTAGCCCCCGCCACATCCTGCTGAAAGAGTTCACGTCCCTCAAATACCGCTGGGGAGAAATAAAGAATGGAAAGGATGGCAAAAAAGAGAACCACTGCCACGGAAGGCATAATCCGCCGCAAGAATGGGGACGATATGGCTATGGAGTTTTTTTCAGATGTCATGGATGGAGTGTATTATGTTGAGGGGGGAGTAGTGTTATTTATCGTAAAAGGTTCGATCGAAAGCATTGCGAACACCTTTACCCTGAATGCGCATTCGCCAAAAAGCCATGCAGAAGCCGGATCCGTATCCCACCAATTGAATCCAAGCGGCAGGTATAGCCCATTCGGCTGTTTCCGAAGAATGTGTGGTGCGCCAGGCATCGGCGAAGATGATAAGCGAAAAAAGCAACGGGATGTAGAGCCAGAGGACTGTATGCGCCAAAGTTAGAACCAAAACAGCAGTCATGCCCAACGTGAATAGGGCCGGCAGTGCATGTACCGGTTTGGTGCTACCGGGGTGTCGGAGTCCTAAGTCAATTCGGGCACGCCCCGAATTATGCACTTGCTTAAAGAAACTTTTCAGACTGACTCGCCGTTTGTGAAAGACAGCGCAGTCGGGATAAAGTCGGGTGGTGTATCCTGCTTCCGATAAGCGCAAGCTGAAGTCAATATCTTCGCCGAAACGCATATCTTCGGAGAAGCCGCCCAATGCCCGATAGACATCGACACGGCAACCCAGATTAAAACTCCGGGGCTTAAATTTTTCGAGGCTTCGTTTGCCTCCGCGGATGCCACCCGTGGTCAAAAACGAAGTCATAGTATAGCCGATGGCTCGCTGAATGACCGAAAAACCTTTGCCGGCAGCATCCGGGCCACCCCACGCATCGCATGGATAGGAGGCAATGCTCTCTTGTACATGGTGCAGGAAATCCGTTGGTAACACCACATCGGAGTCTAATATCAGCAGATACTTGCCACGAGCTTTCGCTGCTCCAATGTTGCGAGCCTTGGCCGGCCCGCCATTAGGTACTTCTATATATTGTATGGTCAGCCTATCGGCATAACGCTCCGTTACTTCTTGCGCACGAAGCGTGGAGCCATCCTCCACAATCACCATCTCGAAAGGCGGCACGCTGCCGGTTTGTGCCACGGCACTTGCCAGCAGTTCGTCCAGTTCATCGGGGCGATTGAATACGGGGATAATCAGGCTGATATACATCGTCTGTTCTTTGCCGGGAGAGTTATCCCAATTTCCATTCGGCACCGTCTTTGGTATCTTTAATGACGAAGCCCAGAGCCGTTAATTCATCACGGATTTTATCACTGGTTGCCCAATCTTTGTTGGCCTTGGCTTGCGCACGAATACTCAGGAGTAAATCCACCGCCTTGCCAAAAGCCTCGGTTCTGGCACTTCCAGAGGCACGTTCGTCTTCCAGACCCAGCAGGTCGTTGAGGAAGAGCTTATATACCGCTTTCAGTTCTTCCAAATCTTCAGCCGTGATAGAGCCTTGTCCGTTGTGCACAGCATTGATGGCACGTGCAGCATCGAATAGTTCGGCTATCACACGCGGACTGTTCAGGTCGTCATTCAATGCTTCATGGCAACGCTTGCGCATACCCTCCACTTCCACTGTGGTTTGTTCGCCGGTTTTCAGTCCGTCCAGTAATGCCGCAGCATCCATTAGTCGCTCCAGCCCCTTGGCAGAGGCTTCCAAAGCTTCGTTGCTGAAGTCTACCGTGCCGCGATAATGGGCACTGAGGATAAAGAAGCGGATGGTCATGGGGCTGTAAGCATGATTTAGTTTGGGATGTTCACCCGTAAAGAATTGCTCCAATGTGATGAAGTTGCCCAAACTCTTGCCCATCTTTTGTCCTTCGATGGTAATCATATTATTGTGCATCCAGTAGCGAACCATTTGACTGCCTTGCGAAGCCACTGCCTGTGCAATCTCACATTCGTGATGCGGGAATACCAAATCCATGCCACCGCCGTGGATGTCGAATTGATTGCCCAGATATTTGCGTCCCATGGCGGTACATTCGCAGTGCCAACCGGGGAATCCATCGCTCCATGGCCCGGGCCAGCGCATGATGTGCTCGGGTTGTGCTTTCTTCCATAAGGCAAAGTCCAATGGATTACGCTTTTCGCTCTGTCCGTCCAATTCGCGCGTATTGCTGAGCATGTCCTCAATGTTGCGACCGCTCAAGATCCCATAACGATGGTCTTGATTGTATTTCTGTACATCGAAATAGACAGAACCCTCGCTTTCGTAAGCATAGCCGGCATCCATAATTTGTTGCACCAAAGCTATTTGCTCAATGATATGTCCCGAAGCCATCGGTTCAATGCTCGGTGGCAATACGCCCAATTGGCGCATATTGTGATGATAGCGCACCAGATAGTGCTGCACCACTTCCATTGGTTCTATCTGTTCGAGGCGCGCCTTTTTGGCTATCTTGTCTTCACCTTCGTCGGCATCGTGTTCCAAATGGCCCACGTCCGTAATGTTACGCACATAGCGCACCTTGTATCCCAGATATGTCAGATAGCGGAATAAGAGGTCGAAAGTAATGGCCGGACGGGCATGTCCCAAATGGGCATCGCCATAAACCGTGGGGCCGCATACATAAAGACCCACATGAGGTTCACAGTGGGGAATGAATTGCTCACGCTTGCGAGTCAGCGTGTTATATAAATACAATGGATGTTCCATGCGAATGGGATATGATTTCGTTATTGATAGTCTTCACAAAACATACAAAGATAACCACTAATCAACAAAAAGCCAAGAGAGTTTGTGCGATAAAGAGCGAACTGCTGTGTTGCTTTCTAACTTCGGGTTCGGTCATGTATATAGCATGCTCTCTTTACCCTCATTCTCAGCGTCTTGCATTTAATCCCTTTCTAACAAAAAAACCAAGAGACCGAACCGAAACAAAAATTTCGGATCAGCCTCTTGGGTAATATTTAGTTTGATGAAAATCAGCCCAGAAGTTGTTGGCTGCGGCGGATAAAGCGAGCCAATGCCTCACCGCTTAGAAGCCCATTGCCCAGCATGGCAAGGTCTATCAATTGACCCACCAAATCATTGCGGCTGCCGAATTCCTGCAGTTTCTTGTTGATTTCGCCTTGCGTTTCGGCTTGCAGGGCTGCTGCATCGCTCAGCGTATTGCGTTCGGCTTCGGTTACTTCGTCGGCTTTTTTTGCATTCTGTTCTTTGCGCATTTTTTCCACTTCAGCGGTTTGCTCTGCCAGCTTATTGCGCAAATCGGTGAGCGAAGCTTCCATCACTTCCTTTTCCTCTTTCAGGATGCCGGCTATCAGTCTGTGGTCGGTGTTGAGCACCACATTGTAGCTGTCGGGCATTTCGCCATAGAAGCTCATACCCGGCTGCAACTTAGCCATATCCTGCATACGACGCATAAACTCGCCCTGTGTAATGGAAACGGCGTCGGCATCGGCACCCAAAGACTCGAATGTTACATCATAATGTTTCTTTTCCCCTTTGGGCAGACGGCTGCGGAAGATTTCGGTCAGCGCATTGCGCTCCTCTTCGGTCAGTTTCACTTCAGTAGTATCATGCTTCACAATCAGCTTATTGATGGTGTCGCTATCCACACGCACAAAGCGAGTCTTTTCGTTCTTCTGCTCCATCTGTCCAATGGCATGCACATCCAGCGGCCCGTCCATCAGTAGAACCTGATAGCCTTTTTCCTGAGCGTGTTGGATGTAATTATATTGTTTGTCCTTGTCGGTGGCATAGAGATAAACCACTTGGCCATTTTTATCGGTCTGTTCGCTTTCTATAAGCGTGCGGTATTCTTCCCACGTATATTTCTTATCATCGATGTCGGTCAGAAGCAAGAACTTGGCAGCACGGTCATAAAATTTCTCATCGCTGAGCATGCCATATTGAACGAATATTTTCAGGCTGCTCCATTTCTCTTCAAACACCGGGCGTTCGTTCTTGAACAGCTCATCCAGACGGTCTGCCACTTTCTTGGATATGTGGTTGGAGATTTTCTTCACATTGGCATCGCTTTGAAGATAAGAGCGCGATACGTTCAGCGGAATGTCCGGCGAGTCGATAACCCCGTGCAGGAGCGTGAGGAATTCGGGCACGATGCCTTCCACCTCTTCGGTCACGAATACCTGATTGCAGTATAGCTGAATTTTATTGCGTTGGAGGTCGATTTGATTTTTGATGCGAGGGAAGTATAGGATACCGGTCAGATTGAACGGATAATCCACATTCAGATGAATCCAAAAGAGCGGCTCTTCCATGCTCATCGGATAGAGTTCGCGATAGAAATTCTTATAATCCTCATCGGTCAGCTCGCTCGGTTTGCGAGTCCATGCCGGAGTGGTATTGTTGATTTGATTGTCTTCGTCGGTATCCACATACTTACCGTCTTTCCATTCCTGTTTTTTGCCGAACACTACGGGTACGTTCAGAAACTTGCAGTATTTATTGAGCAATCCTTCCAGACGGTCTTTGGCCAGAAATTCTTTGCTTTCCTCGTCGATGTGCAGGATGATTTCCGTGCCTCGTTCGGCTTTTTCGGCAGGCTCCAGCGTGTAGTGGGGCGAACCGTCGCAGCTCCATTTTACCGCTTGGGCACCTTCTTTATATGAACGGGTGATGATGTCCACACGCTCCGATACCATGAAAGCGGAATAGAACCCCATACCGAAGTGTCCAATGATGGCGGCACCGTTATCTTTGTATTTATCCAAAAACTCTTCGGCACTCGAAAATGCAATCTGATTGATATAACGCTCCACTTCTTCTTCGGTCATACCGATACCTTGGTCGCTTACCGTGATAGTTTTGGCCTCGGAGTCGAATGAAACCCGCACTTGGGGTGTGCCGATGTCTTCTTTTACCTCGCCTCGGACTGCCAAAGTGCGCAATTTTTGGGTGGCATCCACGGCGTTGGATACCAATTCGCGCAAAAAAATGTCGTGATCGCTATAAAGAAACTTCTTGATAATGGGGAATATGTTTTCACTGGATACCCCGATGTTACCTTGTTTGCTCATTGTAATATGTATTTTATTGTATTGTTCTTACAATGCTGCTTTATGCAAACAAAGTGCCAATCCCTGTGGACTGACATTCTGACAGCAATATGTGCCACCGATACGCTATCTGTTTACTTCCAATATATAACCCATCCCACGCACGTTGGATATACTGATGGCAGGGTCGGCAGAGAGCATCACCCGGAGGCGGTGAATGGTATTGTGCAGGCTTTGTTCGCGGCTGCGAATCATATCACGGCTGCGCCATACTTCGTAAGAGAGATCTTCCTTGGGCACCATTTCGCCCATGTGAGCCATCAGATGTTGCAGTACCGTGATTTGCATGGGGCTGAGGTCGCGCATCGAACCATCCGCGAAGCATAGCAAGCGCTCTTCCGGTCGTACTTCTATCTGATGCAGGCGCATTGCGTGGCCACTCTCTGTCGGGGCCTTGCCTTCCCACTCCGTGGCGTAACGTCGGGCATAGGCTGCCAAAAGGTGAGCCGTAAGGGGCTTATCCACGTATGCCATGCCGCCGGCTTCCAAGGCCTGCACTTTGATTTCCGGACTGAGTTGACTGGAAATGAATATGAGTGGCAATTCGGGAGCAAAGGTGCGCACGCGCCGACACCACTCTATGCCGCTTTCGCCGGCCAAATCTATATCCATGAAAAGAATGTTGGGGCGCATAGCCGGCAGCGTTGCCTTTATTTCATGCGGCCTGCTTAGCATGGCGGCTTGCCAGCCCATTTCCTCCAACTGCTTGCATAGCGTTTTGGCCAGCACCACATCATCGTCCACTATCAGTATTTTCATACCTCTCTCCTTTTTTGTAAATGCCTGACGGCAGATTTCAATGACTCTTTGCCCGGATGTAACACGATGGCCATGGTGGTACCCGACTCGGTGCTCCGGCAGAGCAGTTTGGCTCCCATTTCGCGGCACAGACGGATGGCATAGAGCAATCCGATGCCATTGCCGGCAGCTTTGGTCGGTAGGCTTTCGAGATGCAGTTCCACCAGCCGGTTGTTGGGGCGTATTCCCAGTCCGGGGCCGTTGTCCTGAATAATGAGTGTGCTTTGTCCGCCGGGGTCGTGCATACTGATGGTAATGTGAGGCTCTGTTCCGGCATATTTGACCGCATTTTCCAAGAGAATGCGCAGCAGAGCTTCCATTTCTCCGGCAGGAGTTGTAAGATTTTGTTCGATGTCGAATAGATGTTCGAAGGTGATTTGTCGCGTCGGATAACTCACTTCCAATTCCGATTCCACCGGCAACAGCAATCCCATGAGCGATATTTTCACCGGTTTGGAAGCATGGCTCTCTTGCAGCAGTTTGGGCAGGCTCAATAGGCGTTTCACTTTGTCGCTAATCAGGTTGATGCGTTCGGCACTGTCTTCCAGAGCAATGGCTTTATTGGGGTCGCTCTCCTGTTCACTCAGATGGCGCAGGTCGGCATAGGCAGCCGCCAAGGGCGTCTTGAGGTCATGCACCATGCCGAAAAACGCCTGCTCCGAGCGTAATAGCTGTTCTGTGCGTTCGCGCAACTGGCGGCGCAGCCACAGCAGCAAAACCGTGAGGGCTATTACCGATAGTATCAGCAATGAAAGCACCACAAGGCGGGCAGTGTCGAGATGGAGTATGGAGTCTGTCATATTATATATCAACATGTATTATTCGCCGATAATGAGCGAACGCCATATCAGTGGCGAATGTTCATCGGGATAGTCATGGGTAACCATGAGAATAGTGGTTTCAGGCGGAGTAATACGATAGAGCAAATCATGAAACCGATGGCGGGATGCAGTGTCCAAATAACTCATCGGTTCATCCAAAATCAGCATTTCCGGTTCCGCTGCCATAGCACGAGCCAATAATACTCGCTGGAGTTGTCCGCCGCTCAATTTGCCCACGGCATAGCGTGCAAAAGGCTCCAAATCTATAAGTTTCAGTAGCTCGTTCACCCGTTTGTGTCGTTCGGCCTTAGAGCCCTTGGTTATCCCGGAGTCGATGACCTGATGTACACTGATGGGGAAAGCTCTGTCTTGCGTGTTGATTTGAGGCAGATAGCCCATTTTCAGTCGTTCGGTGGGATTGCCGGCAGCGTCATATCGTTGCATGAAGCCGCCACGCAGCGGTATCAGACCGATTATGGTTTTGAGCAACGTGCTCTTGCCTCCACCATTTGGTCCCGTAATCAGCAAATGGTCACTCCGCATGATTTCCAGATCTATGGGACCACAGACCACTTTGCGACCATAGCCCATACAGGCTTGCGTGAGGGTTAGGATGGGGAGAGCCATTATTTCGGTTGTGCCAATTCATTGGCAATGAAGAGGATCTGTTCGGACCAATCGGCAGCCAGCGGACGAATAATCGATATGCGCACACCCAGTTCTTCCGCCACACTACGCGCCATTTCGCCATTAAATTCCTGTTGGATGAAAACCACCGAAGCTTTTTCGGCTTTGGCTTGGCGGATTAACTCCTCCAAACGGTTGGGGGTGGGCTCTTTGCCATCCTGTTCGATAACCAACTGATGAAAACCAAACTCTTCGGCAAACCCGGTCAGCGAGGGATGGTATATCACAAAACAGCGTGAAGGAGCCGAAGTCAATATCTGTGTTACGCTGTCGCGCAGCACGGCAATGTCTTGGCGCAGCTGCTCCATGCCATGCCGGAAGTCGGCTTGGTGCTCAGGAGCCAGCGAGTCGAGAGCCGACTGCATACGCTCCGCCAGCATCATGATGCCCTGCGGCGAAGTCCATACATGCGGGTCGTGCCCACCGGTGCATACCTCTTCGTCATGGTGGTGATGATGCTCCGGCATCAGACGAAATACCTGTAAATGACTGTTCATCTGCCCGATGCGTTTTGCCCAAGCCTTCTCAAATCCCAAATCGCCGATATAGAAGTAAGCATCGCAATCAGCTATCTCTTGCATCTCTTGCGGTTGTGGGTCATAGACTTCCGGGTTTTTGCCTTCCGGCACGATGACATGCACGCCTGCCAGCGTATCCGCCAGCATCCGGAGCAAATCGCCTTGTGGAGCTATGCTCACCGCTATTTTTAGCTTGCCGGTGGACGTGTGGCTTGCCGAAGGAGCTTTACATCCCCAGAATGCAGCCCAGAAGAACAAAAGTATCAGCTTGACGTATAGTTTTTTCATTTCAAAGTCATATAAAATAGTTGATTGAATAATCAAAGTTACAAATTCTCGGCCTATGAATCATGGCTCACGCATTTGAACATTTATAGATAGTCCATGTTGATAATGCCGGTAGGCTCTTTCGTGGCATTAACTTTTTGTAGTGCAGCAAGTGTGCCCTCTTCTTCTTTTTTCTTCAATCTCTCGAGAAAGAACAGTGCTATTTTATGGATGATACTGACATTCTCGGCGACGTTGCCTTTACGTCTTAAAAACTTGTCTTCTCCCATATAATCTCCCGAGCTTTCCACAACCTTCTTGACGCTCTCTTTTTGTGCGCCCACGGTATCGTTGGTAACCACATTGCCAATCCTTGTGATGTGCCGAAAAAAAACTAATATAAATTGATTTTAATTTATGCATAAAACGCGTGCAATTTATATATAAAATGAAATCAATTTATGCATAAAAAAATTGCAAAATAAGTTGGACTTATCGCAGATACCTACAAATGATGAGTTTGGAGCCGCTTTCTGGCGGTCAAATACCTAAAATATAGGATTGAATAGTTTAATTCTTTGCGTGAAATTTGCACTGAAAAAATGTTTTCTCGATTCAATCTCATTATGCAAAAAAAGAAAGCCCAAATCTTGTGGTTCTCTGTGGGAGCCATAGCTCTGATTGCCCTGCTCTTGGGCATTATCCTGTTCAGACCCAAACCTATCCGTGTGGCCGTGGTCAATATGCCGGAATTTATGTTGGCACGAATGCAAGTATCGGCAGACAGCCGAAACGTATCGCTGCATGTGGTTTCGGACACCAAAAAACTGCGCCGATACGATGCCGTCATCGGCTTTGGCATGGGACTGAAATGGACGGACGAAGACCGGGAGCGTGTGGAAGCACTGGACGATAAAGATATTCCCTACATCGTCATGATGAGTCCGAACCCCGAAAACAGCCTTTGCAATCTGGACTCGGTGCAGCAAGAAACGCTTATCAACTATATAGCATACGGGGGATCGGCCAACTACCGCTCCGGCTTGAACTATCTGCGGCGTGACATCCTGCACAAATCGCTGCGAGAGGGCGAAGTAAAGGCTCCCAAAACATATCCATCGGACTTGCTCTTTACTGCCGATGATGAAGATATGGCTTTTGAAACGGTGAATGCATATCAGCATTACTACGACCGACACGGCTATCGCTCCGGTGCTCCGCGCGTGATGTTGCTCACGGGTATGGCAGGGCCGTTCAACTCTAATCGTGAATATCTGGACGAAATCATCGGTGGACTGCAAAAAGCCGGCATGAATGTCTATCCCGTATCCGCCGGTGGCAAGCGTTTGGAGTTCATGCGGCAAATTCGTCCGGATTTAATGGTCTATCTGGCACACGGCCGATTGGCTGTGGGGCGTAGTACAGAGGTTGCCGAGTGGCTTCGCGAGCATAATGTCCCGCTACTCTCTCCGCTCATCATCAATCAAGAAATAGAAAAATGGCAAAACGAGCCTAACGGCATGATGGGGGGATACCTGAGTCAAAGCGTGGTGACCCCGGAATTGGACGGAGCCGTGGAGCCGTTTGCGCTGGTGGGACTGGAGCCTCAACCCAATGGCATGAAATTATTCAAGACCATCCCCGGCAGATTGCCCGTATTCATCCGCCTATGCCAGAATTATCTGAAACTGAAGACCAAACCCAACAGCGAAAAGCGATTGGCCATCATCTACTTCAAAGGCCCCGGACAAAACGCCATGCTGGCGCAAGGCTTGGAAGTAATACCATCGTTATACAACACGCTGCGCCACCTGCAAAGCGAGGGATACAACGTGGACGGACTGCCCGGCACTGTGGCCGCATTTCGCAAACTCATCATGGACCGGGGGCCGGTATTCAACAGCTATGCCGAAGGCAGTGCATCGCGCTATATACAAAGCGGTTATCCCGCCTTTGTGAGCACAGACAGCTTACAGTCTTGGCTTAGCCAAAGCATCGAGCCACGCATGGCAGACACCCTTCGGCAGCATTACGGAGTGGCACCGGGGCACTTCATGACCATGGAACAGGAGGGCAAGCCGGGCATTGCCGTGACTCGCATCCAATTGGGCAATGTGGTGCTCATGCCTCAGCCGGCACAAGGAGCCGAAGCCAACGACTTCAAGATGGTGCACGGTTCCACTCCCGTGCCAGCCTATCCGTTTGTGACCGCTTATTTATGGTTGCGCCACGAATTTCATGCCGATGCCCTGATGCACTTCGGCACACACGGCAGCTTTGAATTTATCCAAGGCAAGCAAGTGGCGCTCAGCTCCTTGGACTGGGCAGACAGACTGCGCATGGATATCCCTCATATTTATTACTATACCACCGCCAATGTGGGTGAAGCCATGACGGCCAAGCGCAGAAGCTACGGACAGTTGGTTTCATATCTCAATGTGCCGTTTATGAATACAGAATTGGAAGGCAGTGTAAAACAATTTCTGGAGCTAACAGACCAATATTTGGCAGAAGAAAAACCGAACGAGGAATTGGGACTGCGCATCAAACGCATGGCCATCCGTGAAGGCTATCATCGGGATTTGAAGTTGGACGATGCACATCCCGACAAACCCTATACGCACTCCGAGACAGAATCTTTAGCGGACTTTGTGCAGGAATTGGCCTCTGCCAAAATTCCTGGTGGCATGTACACCACCGGCATACCCTTTCCTGCTCACAAAATCAAAAGTAGTGTGGAGCTACTTTCCGCAGACCCGATAGCCTATGCATTGGCTTCGCTGGATAAATTGCGCGGACGTGTAACCGACCGCCAGCTCAAGCATGAAGCCTTCTTCCAACGCAAATATGGTGCCGCGGCAGCACAAATAGTGATGCGCAACGAACGGCTCAAACCGCAGAATATAGATGCGGAACTGATACGTTGTGGCGTGACCGCCGAAGAGCTGGCACAGGTCAAGGAATGGGAAGAAAAAAGTCGGATGCAGGAGGAAATGCGCCAACAAATGGCTGCCATGATGATGGGTGGTGGCAGCGCACAACCTGAAGCCGCCAAAATGATGATGGGCGGCAAAAAGGGAGGAAAATTCAA
>CAMFNC010000142.1 GCA_945965245.1 uncultured Porphyromonas sp.
CTCGTATGGATAGGAAGAGCAGCAGCAATAAAATCAAACCCTGTCCGATGTTGATTCTTTTTTCTCCTCGGCGAGTGGTCGGATCGTCTTCCATTTCATCTTGACTGACGGGCTTTCCCTCTTCGCATTGTGTTGTTTGCACTTCGTTATCGTCCAAAAGCCCCTCCAGACTGTTCATGATTTGGATGTGTGGATATACTGCCAGTTCCATGGCTGTGGTCATGCCGTGGGTCACACCAGCAAAGTCTATCCCGGCGGCTTGAGCCGTTTCTGCATCTATTGTGCTATCGCCGATATATAGCGTTTCTTCTCGGGCACAGTGCAGTTGATTGATGGCATATAGCAGACCTTCGGGCGAAGGCTTGTGTTCTGTTACATCCTCTCCGCCCACGATGATGTCGAAAAAGTCTTCGGGGAAATGTTGGTTTAGCAATTCAAGGATGCGAAAGCGATATTTAGTGGAGATGATGCCCAGTTTTGCGCCGCGTTTTTTCAGTATGGTCAATACTGCTTGTGTTTCCTCAAAGAGCACGGTGTTTACCGTCATATATGTATCGGCTTCCCGACCGTATTCGGTCTTAAGGAAGGCCAATTGTTCGGCATCCGTTATCCCGGTAAGCAAGGAAAAAGAGTCTTCCAAAGTCTTCCCGATGGTGCGTTTGATGTCATCATCCGTTATTTCCGTATAACCGCGTCGGGTGAGCACATTGCGAAAACAGATAACGATGCCACGTGAAGAATTGGCCAGTGTGTAATCGAAATCGAAAAGGTAGGTTGTATAGCTCATTGTAATTTCCGAAATTAAAACCATTAGCGGAAATAAGATGAAAGGAATTGTTGGAATGCCAAGCGAGCAGCATCATTGCTGTGCTGTCCGTTAGCAAAATAAGCAATCTGATATATCTTGCCTTGCCATTTGGCATATCCGGCGTATGCCATCACGCCGTTGATGCTGCCGCTTTTGACTTGCAGTTTCAAATTTTTGGGTACGCGCAGACTGCGCACCGAGCCTTCTTGGCCGGCTTGGGGTAGGGTATAGAAAAACAAATCTCCGTCTTTGCGCATATCCAGCAGCAGTTTATTGACAGCAGATGGGGTGATACGCCCCCGAGGAGCAAGTCCGCAACCGTCATAGAGGTCGATTTCCGAAGGAGAAACTTTCAGTGTGCCCACCCAATAATCCATCACATGAAAAGGTCGTCCTGCGGCTGCGGCAGCCATGCCTCCGCAGCGGTACTCCACTTCGCGCATCAACCCTTCGGCATAGCTGTTCACGCTTCGGAAATTGGTAATCCGTGCTATCGTATCCAGGGGCAATGATTTGTATTGGAGAAGAGTTTTGCGAGGTGGCGTTTTCTCCGGCGAATAGTATCCTACGGGAGCACCTCCCATGCGTATGCCTTCGTTCTTCAGCGCATTCTGGAGCATGGCAGCTCCAAACGTGGCAGGGTCGGGCATGGACGAACGAAAACTGTAAATGCTTCTGCCAGCAGGTATCTCTACTTGATAAGCATAATTCTGACGAGGGAAAGAGAGCAGGAATGTTTTGTCGGTAGCCTTGTTGAATGAAGCATCCCGATTGACCGGTAAATCGGTGGGCGTCACAGATATTACCCGCGTATTGGATAGGCGGCTGTCCACCTTCACGTCCAAACTATTATCATTGATGTTGAATCCGAAAATGCCGGAACCGTAATAATGTCCTAAGTCTTCGCTGGGCCAATGGTTGCTGATACCTTGTGTGCCAAAACGCGAGGCATCTACACGCACACCGCCGGAAACGGAATCGATCCCCATCGAGTACAATGCTTTTGCCAAATCCCGTTGCAGTCTGTTTCTGTCGTCAGGGATATAATGACTGTCTGGCGTGGGGTCACCACTGCCTTCCACCAGCAGGTAGCCGTTCAGTATGCGGTTCTGTACTCTGCCCACCATAAAAACCGTGGTCACGTAGCGAAAGTCCGGCCCCAATAGCCTCAATGCGGCTCCGGTGGTAAAAAGTTTTGTCACCGATGCTGGACAAAAGCGGTCTTGGGCATGGTAAGAAAAGAGCGGTGTGCCATTGTCCGAGCAAATCTGCAATCCAACAGATGCGTTCTGTTTTCTTTCGAAATTACGCAGCACCTTTTCTGCGTCGTTTCGTTGAGCTTGGATAGGATTATACATTGTCCCAAGAGCCAGCGATGTGAGCAGAAACAGGTTATGAATATGGGATAAAAAAGATTTTCGTTTCATTTATTTATCAGAAATAGGTAATTTTAATGCCATACAATTTACAAAAAACTTTGGTACGCCAAGATTACGGGTCGGAATAATAGTATAGAAACAATGAACGTAAGAATAGAATCCGGCTGGAAAGCCTTATTGGAACAAGAGTTTGAGCGTCCTTATTTCCTCACGCTCACCGAACGTATTCGCCATGAGTATGGTGGGATACATCCCATCTATCCTCCCGGCAGGCTCATTTTCAGAGCACTGGATTTGTGCCCGCCGGATCAGGTTCGTGTGGTCATATTGGGGCAGGACCCCTATCATGAACCCGGACAAGCCGAAGGTTTGGCCTTTTCGGTTCCAGACGGCATCCGAGTGCCGCCCAGTCTGCGCAACATCCTGCAAGAGGTGCAGCAGGATATGGGTAAAGCCTCGCAAATCCGGGGCGGACATCTCTTACCTTGGGTTCGTCAGGGTGTTTTATTGCTCAATGCCACGCTTACGGTTCGGGGCGGAATGGCCGGTTCGCACCAAGGACTGGGGTGGGAGACGTTTACTGACCGCATCATCGAAATTATCAATCGCCAACGCCGGCATGTGGTCTTTATGCTTTGGGGTAGCTATGCCCGCCGTAAGGCAGCCATGATCAATCCATCCGAGCATTTAATATTGGAAGCCCCTCATCCTTCTCCATTGAGTGCACATCGCGGATTTTTCGGTTGTCGCCATTTCTCCAAAGCCAATCAATACTTGGTAAAAAACGGCATGTTGCCCATTGAGTGGTAGGCATTTTCTATAACAGAACCAATTAGGCATAAAAAAGTGCAGTTTTATCCTCCTTTGGCAGGAACGGTATGGTATACTGAAAAATCTAACACATTTTGATTTCATTTTATATATAAAACGCGCGCAATTTGTGCATAAAACGAATTCAATTTATACATAAATTTTTTGCCCCCTCCACAGGGGCATTGGTGCAAGCGCAAACAAGGTTCGGGCGTGAGCATTGGCAAAGATCCTTTAAAAACAAGAGAGGCTGTACCGAAACGATTGTTTCGATACAGCCCCTTTATTATGATAGATGGAGGTGTGATTACAAGTTTAGGGTCAGGTCTAAACCGAACTGTAAGGGGTTGGCTTGCTGCAAGAAGTTATTCCCCATGGATTGGAAGTAGAATATGTTATGACGGCTATTGGTCAAATTCTGTCCCCAAGCCGACAGCGAAAATGCGCCGTGAGCAATGCCTATGCGCGCTCCCAGTGTAGCATAGGTGTTCTGACGAATGGTATTGGCTTCGTCCCAGAAGATAGGGCCTGCACCACGCAGGTCCATCGTGCCGAAAAGGCAGTCGATGAAACGATTTTTAGCTAAACTTTCGTTGAAGCTCAGTTGGATGGTGAAGGTGTGTTGCGGAATGTATGGAAGGAATTTGCCTTTGAAATCGGTTTTTACCAACTGTTCTTTTACTTTGGATTCTTTGAAGTAGTTATCGAATGTAGCATGCGTGTAGCCGTAATTGACGGTGGCGGCAAAGCTGCGATAAAGACGTGCACGCAGCGAAAGTTCGGCACCATAGCTGTTGGCTTTGCCAGCATTGGTAATGATACGGCCGGCACCGGAAGCCACAAATTGAGTCAGTTGGATGTCGGTGATTTTATTGTAGAATCCATTGACTGATACCATGATGCGGTTGCTCACGGGGTTGCAGCGCATACCCACTTCAAAACTGGTGGCATATTCCGGCGAGTAACCGGTCTGTCCGAGGTAATCGATTGTGGGCTGTGCTTGCGAACGTCCCATGGCCATCAAATCTTTTTGATAAGCCGATTGCACGGCATCGCTCATCATCTGCTCGTTATAGCCGCCGCCTTTGTAGCCGCGAGATACGGAAGCAAAAATCAGTTGATTGCCGAAGTTGTATTTGATGGCGAATTTGGGCAGTATCTGAAGGGTGGACTTATAGCCGTTGCCCTTAAGTACGGTGGGTTTGTCGTACCAGATGGTTTTCGCTCCCGGATGTTTGGGGGTAATGCCCACGCGGAAAGCAACATCGCTATAATAGTCCATAGACTGCATTTCATAGTCTAGGCGCAAACCTGCGCTGAAAGCCAGACCCGATATTAGCAAGTCTTTCCAAGTGCTTTCGTGATAGAATGCAAAGCCGGCATTGCCTTTGGCAAAGCGGTTGTTGTTAAAAGCACTTTTTGTGAGGTCGGCTTGGAGCACTATGGGCAGTTTGCCCGATGCGTTCAGTATATTGAATTGACGTTGCAGTATCATGGCTATACCATCGGGTTTGAACTCCACGGGTACGGTCATGTCATTGTTTTCCGAGAAAGCGAATGCCCCGAAGCTCCAGTCGTAATATTGCTGATTGCGGCTTTTGAGTAATACCTCCTGTGAGAAGCTGCTCATCCGTTGATTTTGATTAATGGTAAACGCATTGGCCGGTGTATAATCCTGATCCATATACATCTCGTCTTTCAGCAAGGAGTAGCCGATGCCCGATTCCAGAACCACCTCGTTCCACTCTTGTGTGAAACGGATGCGATTGCTCAGTATGTTTCGTTTGTAGAGTCCGGGGTCGTTGTAATTGACCGGTTGCAGAACGTTTTGGGCATCCAATCTGCGATAGGGAAATGCTCCCTGATGGATGTAGTCATATTGTGAAGCCGCTTGCAGCAATCCGCCTTTTCCGGTGTTCCATTCCAATTTCAGCAATCCGCCTGCGGTCTGTTCGTTGTCGGCTTTTTGTCCGTTAAATTCGTTTTTGAAGAAACCATCTTTGCGGCTGTAATATCCGCCGAAGCTCAATCCCAAACGTTTGGAGAATTTATGACGATGTGTGGCAAAAGCACGATAGGTACCATTGTTGCCGGCAGTCAGTCGAATGTCTGTGCCCGGACGCTCGATGGGGGAAAAAGTGCGAATGTTGATGATACCGCCCATGGCATTGCGACCGTATAGCGTACCTTGTGGTCCATTGATTATTTCGATGGATTGTACGCCTTGCATTTCGCTATTGAAAGCCGCTTTGTTCAATACCGGCACGCCATCCAGATACATTCCTATGGTTTGGCCGCTGCTGCGCGAACCTATACCACGCACATAGATGGCAGAGGTAAGTTTGGAGCCGTAGTCCGGCATATAGAAGTTGGGCACTACGCCGGTGAGGTCGGCTATGGAGTGCAAGTCCAATTGACGGATGCGTGTGGGGGTAATCAATTCATACGAACCGGCCAGTTTGTTGAGTTCGCCAGCTTGACGCATGATTTGCGATTTGCCCAATACCTTCACTTCATCCAGTTCGTGTACGGCCAAAGTGTCCTTAGGGTTCGTGTCGGATAGGGGTGTGGCATGGGTCTCGCAAGCCATACCGAGGCTCAGCGCCATCATGCTGATACAGAGATAGAAATGTTTCATTGAATAACCTTTGTGATAAATTAATTTGTACGTATCTGTTTTACAAAGGTATGCTTCGGATGATATTGTACAAAATAAATAGGATGATAATTCCATCAAAAGCCATCCGAAAAGTCCGTTCTGTACGGTATTTGGAATGAATATGGAGGGATAAAACGTAATCCGTCCATTTGCATGCTGTCCGATGTGTTCTTCCCGAATTATCGGTAGGCAGGGCGTTATCTCTTTAGAATAAAAGTCTTGATGATATGGGGTAGGGAGTCGTTGAATAGAGATGGCTTTTTCATCCGTTTTTCATAGGGAATGGATAGCAGCAGAGCCATGGTAATTCCAACCACACTGCCCAATAAAATGTCATCGGCAAAATGCTGGTTCAGGTAGACCCTTGAGAAACCTGTGAGCACGGCCAGAACCAAACAAATGAAAGCCATGGCCCTATTTTTCGTTAGCAGTGTAAGGCAAAGCATCGTCAAAAAAACAGAAGAGGTGTGACCACTGGGAAATCCGTTATATCCGAAGAGTTCCACCCCTTGAACAAGTGGCAGTGTTATGTCGGGAAAGTTTTCCGAAAAATAAGTGCGAGGTCGCTGATGCGCAAAAATCAATTTCAGACTGTTGGTGACCAAGGCATTAAGCCCGAGCGATATCAGCAAATAAAGCGAAGCCCCCAAGCGGTAAAAAAGTAATGCTCCGGCTATGATGAAAGGAATGCAACCGCCAAAGTTGGTAATGACTTTGAAAAAAGTATCTAATTCGGGTGTGTGATGAGCATTCAGCAGGAGGTGAAGCTCCTGCCGATTGTAGCTCATCAAAAGTACCGATAGTGTAATAAAGAATAGAGCATAAGGGACGAAAAACCATTTTAAGTACCCCTTGAGATGCAATCCTCGGTTCATTTATTTTTGAGGCTTATGGCTTGTGAAAGAGTTTGGATTTAATCAAACCCCATTTATCCAGCCTGTATAGAATGGACACGCCCATGACACCAAAGCCATAGATGAAGCTGCGCTTGAGGTTGATGGAGCTGGCCTCTTCAAAATATTTGGTGGGGCAGGTCATTTCTCCGATTTCAAACCCATTGTAGAAAATCTGAGCAATCATCTGATTGTCGAAGATGAAGTCGTCCGAATTGTTTTCGAAAAGAATACACTCCAATACTTCTCTGGAAAAAGCTCTGTAACCGCTGTGGTATTCCGATAATTTTTGGTTGATAAGGATATTCTCGAATAAAGTGAGAAAACGGTTCGAAACGAACTTTATCATGGGCATACCTCCCCTCAGAGCGCCTTTACCTAAAATTCTGGACGCGAGCACTACGGGATACACGTCATTGGCAATCATATAGGCCATGGAATGAATTAACTTGGGGGTATATTGGTAGTCGGGATGCAGCATAATCACGATGTCTGCTCCGTGTTCCAAAGCACGCTTATAGCAGGTTTTCTGATTGCCTCCGTAGCCTCTGTTTACCTCGTGTTTGATTACTTCGCTAATTCCCAGTTCATGCGCCTTGCAGACCGTTTGGTCGCTACTGCAATCATCTGTGAGAATAATCTCGTCCACGATGTCGGTGGGTATTTCATTATAAGTTTTTTCCAGTGTTTGCTCTGCATTGTATGCAGGCATTACCACCACGATTTTCTTACCGTTAATCATTATTTTTTATTTTTCAGTTATCAGTGTTTGGGAGAGTACCTTTGGGGTATCTGGCATAAAAAATAAAACCGTTTTTTTCGTATAATTTCACGGCATCGGGGACTTCTCGTACGAACTCCTCTTCCTCCGTATATTGATGTTTCAGCACAAAGTAAGTCGGCTTGTTTATGTCGCCGCTTTTCAGATAATTACCATCGCTCTCGTTGTTTTGTGGCAATCGGTTAGAATAGAAATAATGAGCATAACTTTTGTGGATGGGGTAGATATAGCAGTCTTCTCCTTTTTTGCTTTCGTAAAAATCAATGGCGGCCTTTTGACTGTATTTTTCCACTTCCGGTGTGATGAAATAGCTCCCCATGAATACGAAGAGCAGCGAACCTCCCAATAGGTAGCCTAAAGCCTGCGTTCGATTTCTGCCCCTCAACAGCATGAAAAACAATACACCAGCTATCAAAATAATCCCTGTAATCCATTCAAAACCCATCCAATCAGAGGTGGCTTCGAGGTTGTGAACGGCAAATTCATCTTGGATATAAGGTATCAGCAGATGCTTAAATTTGTCGATAAAAGGCAGTACCATCACTGCTAAGCCTAATGGGATGGCCACCAGCAGCAAAAGTCCGTCCATCCATTTATGGAACTTGACCTTACCCTCATACCATCTCATCATATACCAAGCACCGAGAAATGTGATGGGGAAATAGCACATAGAGGAGTAGTGAACGATTTTCGTGCGCACAATGCTGAAAAGGATCAGTACCACCCAAAGCGTGATCATCATCCATTTGTATAGGTGTGCCATCATTTCATTTTTTTCTAAGGCAAAAATTCGCTTTCTCATGGTGGGCAAAGCAAAAATCGAAGCGGGGAATACACCAAAAAACAGGATAACGAAATGATAGAACGGGAATCCGCCGTGTCCAGCGTCTTGAGTTTCAAAAAGTCTGATTTGGTAGATGATAAAATCCTGCATGATACTCATGTTTCCTGTGGCCATTTGGAGTATGAACCAAGCACCACCCACAAGAGTGTAGCACATGGCAAACAGCCCCACATCGCTCCATCTGAAATGATTGATTTTGAAGCGATTTAGAAGCCAGAAAGCTATGAAGCAAAGTCCAAAAACGAGCAATCCCACCGGCCCTTTGGTAAGTGTGGCCAATCCGATAAAGATAGCTGATAAAATGGCACTTGGCCAACCTTTTTCGCGTCTGTTGGGAGCCGTGTATAACAAGATAAAATAGATGCCCAGAAAGATGAAAAGATTGAACCAAGGGTCAATGATACTACTTTTGAAGTAGAAAAAGGGGAGAAAAGAACAAGCATAAATTACGGCCCAAAGTATTCCAAACCGTTGGGAGTGGTGTTTTTTGCCGGTGAAGAATAAGACTAACAGCGTCAGAATTCCTGCAATGACGTTCGGAAATCTGGCAGCAAACTCATTTACTCCGAAAACAGACATGGAGAGGGAGAGCAACCAGATGAAAAAAGGGGGTTTTTCCCAAAAGGTTTGATAATTTACTTGTACGTTGAGTAGGTCACCCGTTATGAGCATTTCTCTGGCGCTTTCGGCGAAATTGATTTCATCCCAATCGAAGAGGTGAACCCTTCCGATACCGCATCCGAAGAGCAGAATGCTCCCCACGATAATCATTACTATCGTAACCCAAGTACTGTTTTTTTGCATAACTCTTTGTGCTTATTCAAAACCTTTACGTAGATTTCTTGC
>CAMFNC010000143.1 GCA_945965245.1 uncultured Porphyromonas sp.
GGAATACAAATCCTTGGCTCAATGTCTGCGCATTGGTCATGTGGAAAAGGTCTTTGCCCAGCACATTGACAATGGTGGGGGCTTTCATGCGCGAAGTTCGGGTTCGGTTGGCTGTTACCACCACATTGTCCAACATGATTTGTTCGGGTTGGAGGTTGAAGTTTACTTCATGATTTTTGTTTCGCTCTATTTTCACCTCTATGGATTGGCGTTTATAACCGATGGCCGAAGCGATTAATGTAAATTTGCCCACGGGCATATTTTTGAGGAAGAAGTGGCCGGTAGCATCGGTGCCGGTGCCTATCTGTGTGCCATGAACCATGATGTTGGCATAGCTGATATGTTCGCCTGTTTTTGCATCGACCACATGACCCAAAACATGGGCATCGGTTTGCTGAGCCATAGTGGTCCATACGGTAGCAAAAAAGAATAGAATAAATATTAGATTACGTTTCATTGGTTTATTCTGTTGTAATTAAAAAATGTGAATAATGGGTATCATCGGGATAGAAAATACCTAAATATGTCGTGCGTCCTTGTCGATAAAGACGTACGGGATAGCTGTCTGTCACAAGTATGTGCAGACGGGGAATACGTTATAAAACAGAAAAAACCGGAGGAGCCCGAAGGAGAAAAAGCAGAGGAACGGTGGCTTTGCACCGGAGGATGGCTCTGCCTGCCATGATGATGCCCAACAGCCCCAAAAAGATGAATAGAGGAGTTGCCGCATAAGTATCCAAAGCCTGCAAGTGCGTCAGTAAGTCAATGGTCTTGAACGCATCGGCAGAGTGATTGTGATTTTGGGCGTCGGGATTGAAAATGTTGTAGGGGTGCGAGTGAGAGATGAGTACCCCGTTTACTATATGATGGTGAACAAACAGCGTGATGCCGGCATAATAGGCACAAAAAATTACCATCACCAAATAGTGAAGGGTGCGCAGAAAACCTTGTTTACGACTCCGTTTGTTCATTTTTTATCAAATTTCGGCTACAAAGATAATGTTTTATGCCATTTGATGGGAGAAAATAAAAAAAAAACAGATGTATTTTCTTTTTGCATTCCGGTCTGTCAAAGGAAGATGAGCAGATGCAAAAGGATGGCAATGACTTGTGAGAAATATCGGTAAGTTAAACTTTAGTGTGTTTTATCTATCATAAATACAACCCAATACTTTTGATGATATGACCGGCCGGATGCCGAAATAGTCAAAAAAATGGTTTGTGTGGATAATGATAATTAGATGAAATTTAATTTATGATTAGTAAATCACTTAACAGAAAAATTGGCACTTTGCTGTTTGTTTTATTATTCCCTCTATCTGTAATGGCACAGGTAAGTGTGTCAGGAACCGTGTTGGATGATCACAATCAACCGTTGGAATTGGCCTCTGCTCGCCTTTTGAATGCGCAGGGCAAAATGATTAAGGGGGCTGCCACCGACAAAACCGGACGCTTCGTGCTCTCCGGTATTTCTTCCGGCAGTTATACTTTACAGATTTCCTACGTGGGTATGGAGGAGTATAAAAAGCCCTTGCAAGTAAAAAACGCCAATATCTCTGTGGGAAGCATCGGACTAAGCTCCGGTGGAGGCAAACAGTTGGAAGGCGTGGTGGTGACCGGTAAAGTTGCCGATGTGGTGGTGAAAAACGATACATTGGAGTTTAACCCCGGAAGTTATAATCTGCAAACCGGTGCCTCTTTGGAAGAGTTAATCAAGAAACTCCCCGGTGCCGAGGTGGATGAGCAGGGTAATATTACCATCAATGGTAAATCCATATCCAAAATCATGGTGGATGGCAAGCCGTTCTTTAGCAACGATCCCAAGGTGGCCAGCAAAAACCTGCCGGCCGATATGGTACAGCGTTTGCAGGTGCTGGACAAGCAAACCGATATGGCTCGTATGAGCGGATTCGATGATGGTGAAGAAGAAACTGTAATTAACTTGAAAATAAAGCCTGAAAAAAAGAAAGGTTTCTTTGGATCGGCATACGTGGGAGCGGGTACCGATAAACGGTGGGAAGCCAATGCCTCCATTAATCGCTTCAGCGGTGATAGCCAATGGACATTGTTGGTGGGCGGTAATAATACCAATAATATGGGCTTCTCGGATATCGGTGTGGAGTCGCAAACGGGTATGCCTCGCGGATTTGGTCGCTTTGGCAATCAAGGTGTGACCACTAGTAGCACCATTGGCACGAATATGGCTCATGTCTTTTCGCCTAAATTTGAAATGGGCGGTAATCTGAACTATGGATTTGCCGATATGTTGGTGGAAAAGCATGTGGAGCAGCAAAACTTGCTCTCTACGGGTAGCACCACTCAAATCCAAGACACCCGCAATACGGGACGTACGCATAACGGAGGTGCCACCATGCGCATCGAATGGAAGCCGGATGATAAGACAGAATTGGTTGTTGAACCTTATCTGAATATGTCTAAGGGAAAAACAAATATGCGCGAAGAGTTTGGCACGACCAACGATGCGGATGGTTCGGTGGTGAACAAAGGTTCTTCGGAACAGACAGCCGACACCAAATATCTGGATGCTTCGGTTAATGCGGATTTCTCACGTCGATTGGGCGATAATGGCAGGACGCTCTCTTTGTCTATGCGTGCCAATGTGAGCAATAATGCTTCCGATGGTATTTATCATTCTTATCTGGTAAAAGGAGATGGAGTAGAGCTGCAAAATACCAATCAGATGCTCAATAATTTGAGTCGTAGTTGGGGTATGCGCACACGCCTTTCTTGGGTAGAGCCTCTGGGTAAGAATTATTTCATGCAAGGTCTGTATCAGATTCGATATAGCGACCGCAATAGTTTGCGCGATGCTTTCGGAGTGAATGCCACAGGTAAGTATGAAGTACCTTTGATGGAATACAGCCGAA
This sequence comes from uncultured Porphyromonas sp., assembly GCA_945965245.1. Lineage (GTDB taxonomy): Bacteria > Bacteroidota > Bacteroidia > Bacteroidales > Porphyromonadaceae > Porphyromonas. The sequence goes on from CAMFNC010000143.1 coordinate 2,889, forward strand.
ACTTTAGCAATTCTATGCTGACGCATACTTTCGGATTGAATATCAAGAAGAAAGGCTCAAATTACGATCTCACGGCCGGTATTAATCTTGACCCCAACACCACACGGAGTTTTAGCGAGGTGGGAGGAGTAAAAACAGATCCTATTAAATTAAATCGACTGAATTATTCGCCTTCTATTCGCTTTAATTATATTCCAAACAAAAACACTTCGTTTGCGTTACGCTATCGCGGTAATACCAATCAACCTTCGGTACAGCAGATGATGCCCGTGCCCGATATAACCAACCCGCTGATTGAGTATGTGGGTAACCCGTCACTTCGTCCGAGTTATGAAAATACCGTCAGGATGCATTTCCGGACGTATGATCCGAAAAGTAAATCCTCATTGGCTCTCTTTGCCGGTGGTAATTATACGATAGATGATATCGTGTCCGGTAGTGTATATGATGTGACAACGGGCAAGCGAACCGTGGAGTATAAAAATGTATCGGGCAATTGGCGAGCCATGATTGGCGGTTTTGCCACCATGCCCATTGGTAAAAGTGATTTCTCGGTACGCTTGAATACCTTCAATATGATGAACCGCAATATCGGCTATGTGAATGGCGAAGAGAATAGTGCACGCACGTTGATGCTAAATGACAATCTAACCCTGGTTTATCGCAACAATTGGTTGGATACGGAGGTGAGCGGCGGTATGCGCTTTATGAAAGTGGATAACAGTCTGCAAATCAAAAATCAAGTCAAGAATAGCTTCGATTACAATTTCGGACACCGTACCACAGTCAAGTTGCCATATAATTTCGACTTGGAATATGATTTGACCTATAAGACCAATAGTGGTTATTCCGATAATTATTCGGTAAAAGAATGGATTTTAAATGGAGGGCTTTCTTACAGTTTCTTGAAAGATCGCAGTATGACCATTCGTCTGAAAGGCTACGATATCCTCAATCAGCAAAGCAATATCACACGTAGCAATACGGCTTTGGCTATACGTACCGAAGGTACCAATACATTGGGTAGTTATGTGATGTTGCATCTGATCTATCGCTTTAATATCTTCTCTTCGGGAGGAACGCGCAGCGATATGAATTCCGGAAATAGACGTGGCTTTGGTGGAGGATTCAGACCTCATTGATATTCTTTTTTATCGGACAGCAATGTAAAAAAATATAGTCATAATCTCTGGGGAAGTGTTATTATCTTCTTCGGAGATTTTTTATTCCCGATACAAAGGGGTGAATTGTTTAGGAGTGCAGTGTCGCCAAGCGTTTCAGGGTTCGGTGCCCCAGATACCAACTCATCAAGCCGCGAACTGCCAAGTATGCCAGAAATGCCACCCATAGGAGGGTTAGCCGCTCGCCTGCGGAAACGAAACGACTACCGAAACCCAAGAAAATGCCGAAGAAAACCGCCATGCCATTCATCATGGTAAGGCGCAGGGCTGCGCTGTTGGTAACTCTCACAAAAAAAACGTCACCGCGTTTTTACCCCTCCCCTATTACTTGCGCAAAAGGTCGAAAAAATAGTATTCGGAAGATTGGGGAGATTTGTAGTTTCTTTGTTAGAAAATGAGTATGGGTATCTAAAACAAAAATTGGTTGTCTCCCGACAACCAATCTTTTTCGTTAACCTTAAATCTAATACCATGAAAAACACATTGCAAATATAACTATATTTATGTTATACAACACACTTTCAGAGAGAAAAACACACTTTTTTTGTGAATTAGTTATCAACAGCGCACAAAAAGCGCATTTTGGAGGTATTTTCTTCTTCCGATTCACCCAAAATCAAGTTTTGAACGCCATTGGGTGCATTAAGTCCCTTTTCGATGCCTTTGGTGCCTTTTTCGATGAAGTAGCAGTTGTATGTTTGCATCGTCAAGTACGAGACGTGCGGTTTTTATGAGATCTGCCCCGCACAAATCCATCGGCAGGTCGGCAATATTTATAAGTATATATTATGATGAAAAACTCTAAGCAACTTGCCGAGGTGCGCTATATAGTGGTGCACTGCTCGGCCACTCGTGAAAATCAATCTTACAGCCCCGACAACATGCTGCGCGATCATCTGCTGCGCGGTTTCAGAACCTGGGGGTATCACTATTATGT
>CAMFNC010000144.1 GCA_945965245.1 uncultured Porphyromonas sp.
GTGATAGCCAATGGTGCAGCCGGAAAAATAGAAGTGGTGCAACATGCCGCAGATATCGTGCTAAGTGTATCTCCCGGTGAGATAATCATCGATGCTGCCGGAGGTGAACGTACGGTGGAAGTGGATACCAATGCAGAAAGCTGGAAGTTGGAAGATGTCTCCGGTATAAAATGGCTGACGATTTCAAGTAAACCCCAAAGGGGACTTATCGTAATTACGATATCAGAAAATAAATCCGAAGATGATAGAATAGCCAAAATCTACGCTTCAAGTGGTAAAGAACAAAAGGAAATAATCATTAGACAGCGAGGCATTAAGCTATTTCATTTACCTTATATGGATGAGAGCCCGAGTGCCAATGGATTATTTGATTATGAAAGGTTGCAAGGACATACACTCATCAAAACACCTGATGGCTTTTTCAATACCAACAAATACGTCTATATCACTAACGCCAAATATATTCAGCAGATTAGCTATGAAATTCCGGGCGATTCCTATATATACAATTCTGCAAAACTTTTGTCGGTTTATCCCGATGTCATTGCATCCGATAAGTATAAAGCATTTTTAGCTGCACAAGGATTTGTGTATAAAAGAGAATCCGTTGATAAGAGTGGAGTGCTGAGCCGGATCTATGAATGTGAGCGTGAAAACTTCATTTACTTCATAAATTGTGTAATCGACAAGAAGAAAGGAGCCGCAGAAATCAACATGACGGCCAGCCCCAAACAAAAGAAAGAATATCCCACATTCAGTGCTTTTCCTTATCGGAAATCTCTTGAATTCCTTTCTAATCCGCAGATAAAAGCCCAGCAGATTATTGATTGGGAAACCACAGAAGGCGGTTCCGTTCTTGTTGAGAAATCTGACGAAGGTCTTATGTTCCGAGGAGAAAAAGACAAAACACGTGCATACACCGGATGGGTATTCATCCTTGAGGGACCGGATAATTTGATTGGTTCTGCTTCGCAAGTTTCCGACTATTATACCACTTACGAAAAAGTATATTGGATTGCCAATAATGGAGCCAGAGTAATAACGAAAGAGTTTGCTCAGCTGCTGGCCAAAGAAGGATTTGTTTATCACAGACAAATTGTCTTGGAAGATGGCGGAAAAATCGATATTTACTACAATAAGACCAATGACATGTTATTGGGTTTGAGCTTAAACGAAGAGAAAGCCAGCCCCTCGGGATATATGCTCGGGTTGACTTTTGCTTACCAAGATAAGAAAACCGGCTCGGCCGGACAAGTCTCACAGAAGACCCTTGACGGTATCAAAGAGTCGGTCATTAAAGCTCGCAAAATGAGAACAAGACGATAATTTTTATTCTATCATTTTCATCCGAGAGGTTATCTGCGAATGTTTACTTCGCAGATAACTCTTTCGGAAGATAACCTAATGAATCAGACAATGAAAAAGCAAATATTATTCCTATTTCTCGTTTGCACTATTCTTGTGGCCGGTTGTAGAGAAGCTCTTACATCGGAAGAGGGATTGGCGGAGGGAATAGATAATGCCCCCACAGATACCAGAATTCGCAATATCTCAGCGATGAGTATGAAAGCTGTTCCGGGAAGAGTGATTATAAAGGTTAACGAAGAAACCATAGAAAACATGCAGTTTTCTTCAGGTGATATCGTGCTCATGAGCAGTGTGCCTTCTTTAATGAAACAAACTTTTTCTAATCTTAGAGTTTCTCAGATGAGCCGTCTTTTCCCTTATGCCGGTAAATATGAACAGCGGACAAGAAAAGCGGGATTGCATCGCTGGTTTGTGGTGGAATTCGACAAAAACACCCCTGTACTTCAGGCGGCACAAAGTTTTGATAACCTCCCCGGGATGGAGATCATAGAGGCAGATTATCCTATCCGTTGTGCCGATGCGCGCGTCAAATTCGGGGTGCCGGTATTCGGTTTCCAAACGGCATCGAATGACGCACCTGCCCAACGTGAGGCCAAGCCTTATTTCAATGACCCGATGCTGAGTGCACAGTGGCATTACAACAATCTCGGGAATGTCTTGTTTTCCACCGTGGGGGCGGATGTGAACCTATACAAAGCATGGGCTGTTACCACCGGTTCGCCGGATGTAATCATATCGGTTGTCGATGGCGGTATTGATATTAACCACGAAGATCTCAAAGAGAGCATCTATATCAACGAAAAGGAACGAACCGGAACTCCCAATGTGGACGATGACAACAATGGCGTTATAGATGATATATATGGATACAACTATGCCTTAGAGAATAACATCATAACGCCGGACGAACATGGCACTCACGTGGCTGGTACAGTGGCGGCGCGCAATAACAATGGAATTGGTGTGTGCGGCGTAGCCGGAGGCAATGGCGACAAGAATAGTGGCGTGCGATTGATAAGCTGCCAAATATTCGATGGCAAACGACAGGGCGTGGCCGCAAGAGCCATTAAGCAAGGTGCCGATATGGGGGCTATTATTTCCCAGAACTCATGGGGATATGATATACCTCTTCCCGATATGCCCACGCACTTAAAAGATGCCATAGATTATTTTATCGAAAATGCCGGGTGTGATGAAAAAGGAGAGCAACGTGCAAACTCAAAGATGAAGGGTGGCGTGGTTATCTTTGCCGCAGGAAATGAGGATAAGGACGATTACTTCTATCCGGCTGCTTACGAGAAAGTAATCTCTGTTTCGGCCATGAGTATCAATTTTACAAAAGCAAGCTATACAAATCGAGGAGACTGGGTAACTCTTATGGCTCCGGGCGGCGATATCGTCAGATTTGGCAATGAAGCCGGAGTATTGAGCACTGTGCCCAAAACAGAAAAGACACCCACCGGCTATAAGTTCCTCCAAGGTACTTCCATGGCTTGCCCGCATGTTTCCGGAATTGCATCGCTTATCGTAAGTAAAAACGGTGGTAAGGGTTACACGAATAAACAACTTGTCAAGGCTCTTACATCATCTTATTTGCCGGAAAATATCGATGACCACAATCCGGAATTTGCCGGAAGACTCGGCAGAGGATATATAGATGCTGCAGGAGTATTTGATTTGGATCATGGCAAAGCCCCCGAAACTCCGAGTCTGTCTTTGGTACATACGGATTTTACTTCTTTGGAAATAAGTTGGAAGCCATCTAAAGACGAAGATGACGGTCAGGCCATGTTTTATCATATTTATATTAAAGAAGGAGCTGCTATCGGAAGCGAAGACCTCTCTTCTATCAAGCCTTTGCGCATCAACGGAATGCTCAAGGATATGCAGAAAGCCATGACTTATACCCTCCGGCATCTAAAACACACTACTACTTATGGGATTGCCATTATAGCCGAAGACAGATGGCAAAACCGTTCCAAACCATCATTCTTGAAAGTGGCAACACTGACGAATAAAGCACCCGTGCTCAATCTTAACACGCAAGAGAAAATCAAAGTGAGCATTATAAAAAATGCTCGGGTTATGGTCAAATATTCCGATCCGGATGGGCATGCCGTAAAATATACAGTGGAAGGGCAGACTGCCGGTGTGTCTTATGTCGAGAATGAAAAAGGGACAATAGAATTTACTATTCGTCCTGTACTTCCCGTCGGAGTTTATACGTTTAAAATTACGGCAACTGACGAGCTGAACAGTTCGAGCACGATGGATGTTCACTTTGAGGTTTGCGAATTTGCCGTACCCAAAGTGGTTGCACCGTTTTCTAAAATGATAGCCGGATTGGACGAACCGAAACGAGAGATACCGCTCAAAGGTGTATTCTCTTATGATTCCGAACTGAAGGTTACATTGACAGCCGTATCCGGAAATAGCTCTATTGCTACGGCTTCGGTCAAAAATAATCATACCCTTGTTGTTACCCCCGTAAGCGAAGGTGAGTGCTCTATTCGCGTAACACTTTCAGACAATATTCACAATCCCGTTACTACGTCATTTATTGTCAAGATTGTCAAGCGGATAGAAGATCCGGTATATATGCTTTATCCGCTACCGGTTGTTGATAATCTTAACATTTTGGTTAATAGTAAAGTCGCTTCGCCGGTATGCGTTGTTCTTACTCCTCAGGGCGAGGAAGTACTCAGAGTTTCCGCTATGCCGGATAAGCAAGGACTCGTAACGCTTGATGTTCGTGAAATTGTGCCCGGCAGCTACATTTTTGCACTGGAAT
>CAMFNC010000145.1 GCA_945965245.1 uncultured Porphyromonas sp.
GCCTTATATACCATACGCCCCGCCGGTACGTTTATGGAAGAAGTTGACCTTCGTCAGGTAGCGGATATGCTGGAGAGCATTCTTGATTTTCATCGCACCATACTTCCCCCACATCTTTCGGAGGAAGCTCCTTTGGAGTATCCGCGTCTTGCCGATATTATCTGCGACGCTCCGCTTATGCCCAAGACGGTACAGGCCATACGTACACTTTTCGATGAAGAAGGTAGAGTGGCAGACCGTGCCAGTCGCGAACTCTATAATATTCGCACACGTCTGCGTGCCACCGAACAGAGCATCGGTGGCGCTATACGCCGCATTGCTCGTGAGGCCAAAGCTGCCGGTTGGATAGAAAATGATGTAAATCCCACGTTACGAGATGGTCGCTTGGTCATCCCTCTGCCACCCGAACACAAGCGTAAGGTGCGTGGCATTGTGTACGACGAATCCGCCACCGGCAAGACTGTCTTTGTGGAGCCGGCAGAGATCGTGGAGGCCAATAACCTGATTAGAGAATTGGAGGCCGAAGAACGCCGTGAGGTAATCCGTATTCTGACCCAGGTGGCAGACCGTCTGCGCCCCCATCTGCCCGATTTGCTCCGTGGCACAGCGCTGATAGGGCTATTGGATTTCATTCGTGCCAAAGCACGTTTGGCACATTCGATGCGTGCCGTGCTGCCTCAGGTGAATGTCGAGCCGGTTGTCCGTTGGTTCAAAAGTCGACATCCGCTTTTGGAACGCAGTCTGATGCGCCAAAACAGAGAAGTGGTGCCGTTGGATATAACCCTCGACGCACCCGAACAGCGCATGATTGTTATCAGCGGTCCTAATGCCGGAGGTAAATCAGTTTGTCTGAAAACCGTTGGACTTCTTCAATACATGTTGCAGTGTGGATTGCTTATTCCCGTGGGCGATGGTTCGATGTGTGGCATTTTCGAGAGTCTGTGCATCGATATCGGCGATGAGCAGAGTATCGAAGACGATCTTAGTACTTATAGCTCGCACCTGACGAACATGAAACAATTTGTGCGTGCCGCCTCTCCCTCCACATTGATATTGATAGACGAGTTGGGAAGTGGCACAGAGCCGCAAATCGGTGGTGCCATAGCACAATCACTATTGCGTCATTTCAATGATAGCAGAGCTTTTGGAGTAATGACCACACACTTCCAGAACCTGAAAACCTTTGCCGAAGAAACTGCCGGTATTACCAATGGTGCCATGCTCTATGACCGTCATCATTTGCAACCGCTTTTTACGCTCGAAATCGGCAGACCGGGCAGTTCGTTCGCCATCGAAATAGCTCGCAAAATCGGTCTTCCCGAAAGCGTTATCCGGGAAGCTATCGAAATCGTGGGCACGGACTATGTGAATATGGATAAATTCCTCCAGGATATCATGCGCGACAAACGCTATTGGGAGCAGAAGCGTATGCGCATTCGCCAAGAAGAAAAGCGACTGGAAGAGCTTACCGAACGATATGCTCAAAAGATGGAAAGCGTCAATCGGGAAAGCAAGCAAATCTTAACCGAAGCACGTGAAGAAGCCAAGCAATTGATACGCCAATCCGGCAAGGAGATAGAGCGCACCATTCGTGAAATAAAAGAGGCTGAAGCAGAGCGCGAACGAACCAAAGAAATTCGTGCCAAGTTGGCGCGATATGAATCTGAACTTTCCGAAGAAAGCAGTGCAATTAATTTACGTAGGCAGGACGAGGATAGCCGCCGTGAGAAAAATGAGCGTGAATTGGAAAAAATCATACGCCGCCGTGAACGTAAGCGCAATAAGCAGCAGACAACCGCCCAAACTTCAAATCCGAGTCCAGAATCGCAGACGGTTGCCCCCCAAACTTTCCGTGTGGGAGATTCCGTGCGACCTGCAGGACAGAAAGCCATCGGCACTATTTTGGAGTTGAACGGCACTACTGCTTGCATCGCCATGGGAAATCTTAAAACCTATGTATCCACAAACAAACTTCTGCATGCGGAAGCTGCTAAGGGCAAACAATCTATTACTCAGTCTGTGGGAACAGGAAATGGAGCCAAAGCCATCATTGACCAAATTCATGAAAAACGACTGATTTTCAAACAAGATTTGGATGTGCGTGGGATGCGTGCGGCCGAAGCGCTACGCAATGTGGCATACTTTATCGATGATGCCGTGCAACTCGGTTTTTCTCGCGTGCGCATACTTCATGGCACCGGAACCGGGGCTTTGCGTATGGCCATTCGCGAATACCTTTCCGGACTAAACACAGTGCGCCATTATGCTGATGAGCATGTACAGTTCGGAGGAGCCGGCATCACTGTGATAGACCTTTTCTAAGCTGTTTCGGAATGCCGATGCAGCCGGGAAGAGATGATAAACATAGGTATGGCCAGTAGTTGCGCCAACATCGAAACGATGATCATGGCTGTCATGCTGCGGTCGTAAAGCACACCCAATAGCCAACTGCCTACGAACCAAAAAAATCCGAATGCACACTCAAAGATTCCATATCCGGTGGCTCTGTTTTGCTTAGGTACAATGGTGGCCACGGCGGCCTTCAGAATGGACTCTTGCGCTCCCATCCCGATGCCCCAAAACGTAACACCCAAAAGCAAGAATCGCGAGGAGTGAAAACCGAATATCAGCAGAGGGAAACAGACGGAAATCAGGGTCGATAGAACCAAAGCGGATTCACCACGGCGGTCAAACATCCATCCGAATATCAGAGCCGCCACTGCATCCACAATCATAGCCCCTGCATATATCAAAGGGATGGTATCCATGGTAAATAAGGATTCTTTGGATAGGTGCATGACGATGAGCGAATAATCGATAAATCCGAAAGCAAACAAACTGATGCCCACCAAATAAAACACAAATCTCTTTTGAATTTTGAAATAATGCTCTTCCTGCCGGGTAGGTTCAAATTGTTCGGGATGAGGGAATTTACTTTTCGTCAGTAAAAGCAACAGCATCGTAATCAAAGCCGGTATCATCAGTATCCCGAAACAATAACCATAACGTTCGAATGTGCTACCATCAGTTTTGAACAGCATAATCACATAAAGCAATACCGGGCCCAAAAAAGCACCTAACTGATCCAAAAACTCCAAGATAGCAAAACTCTTGCCCGGTCCTATCTGAAAGGAAGCAAAGGATGTGATAGTATTTTTGGCCGGTTTCTTGATAGCTTTGCCCATGCGTTGCACCACCAGAAGCACGCAGGCAGCTAACCAACCATGCTCACCCACCAGAGCCAATGCCGGCACGGCTGCCAGTTCCAACGCATAGCCCAAGATAATCATGAGCCAGTACTGCTTGGTTTTATCGGCGATACGGCCAAAAAAATAACGCAATCCATAGCCTACCAATTCCCCCAATCCGGATATGAAACCGATGGTGGCGGCCGATGCTCCCACCAGAGCAAGAAATATACCTCGTATGCTGGTGACACTTTCGTGCGTCATGTCCTAAAACAGGCTTACAACACCGAAGAGGATAATAAAGAGCATGGCTTGCGATATGCGCAGTGTATGCTTATTTCGTTTTTCCGTAACCATTCGTTGTACAGGATTTCATATATTTAAAGATAGATAAAAACAAATCGGGTGCAGCTATTTCAGCTGCACCCGATTTGCTTTTGGTGACCTCGGAGAGGCTCGAACTCTCGACCCACTGATTAAGAGTCAGTTGCTCTACCAACTGAGCTACGAAGTCATAATTATTCACAAAAGGATTATAGCATCTTCGTTACTTGGTGACCTCGGAGAGGCTCGAACTCTCGACCCACTGATTAAGAGTCAGTTGCTCTACCAACTGAGCTACGAAGTCATCTAATGAGC
>CAMFNC010000146.1 GCA_945965245.1 uncultured Porphyromonas sp.
GTCGAAAGAAATCAATCCGCGAAGGTGTTACCTATGCAATAGAAGCCTGAAAAGAATTTTTCAATTAATATGTTTAACTAAATTAAATGAGTATGAAAAGATTTACGCTATTCTTTGCGTGCCTGTTCTTGTCGATAGGTGCCGCATTAGCACAGCAGAAGGTCGTTTCGGGGGTTGTGATCGGAGGCGATGACAATCAACCGATTATCGGTGCTTCTGTAGTAGTGAAAGGTCTGAGCGGAGTTGGTGGTCAAACCAACATTGATGGTAAGTTCAGCTTCCAAGCTCCCGCTTCTGCCAAAACTATCGTGGTAAGTTCTGTGGGCTATACCTCTCAGGAAGTTGCCATTACATCCAATATGCGCATCGTGCTGAAGCCCGAAGCCATTGCATTGGACGATGTTGTTGTTGTTGGTTACGGTACTGCTACAAAACGTTCTTTCACTGGTTCCGCCGTAACCGTAAAGGGTGAAGAATTGCAAAAGAAAGCTGTTTCCAATGTATCGCAAGCCCTCTCCGGTGAAGTTCCCGGTGTGAATATTGTTAACACGAGTGGACAGCCTGGTACACAATCTGATATTTATGTGCGCGGTGTCGGCTCTGTTAATGCAGGAACAGCTCCCCTTTATGTCGTGGATGGTGTTCCGTTTGATGGAAGTGTGAGTGCAATTAATCCTTCTGATATTGAGTCAACAACATTGTTGAAGGATGCTGCTGCAACCTCTATTTATGGCGCACGTGCAGCAAATGGTGTTATCGTTATCAACACCAAATCAGGAAAAAGCGGAAAAATGAGTGTTACAGCAGAAGTTAAGTATGGCGTTAATATGCAACTTATTCCCCGCCATGAAGTGTTAACTTCTCCCGAAGAGTATATTGCCATGGGATGGTCCGGTCTTAAAATGCTTGGCTATTCTCAAGGAAAAGATGAAGCTGCATCTATAGCTCTGGCAAACAAAAATATTTTTGGCAAGGCCGGTATCAATCCTTCCTACAAGATGTGGGACGTAAAGGATGGTGCTGATCTGATTGACCCGGCAACCGGTCTGGTAAGAGCCGGTGTAAAGCGTCTGTACACACCGGAGTTGTGGAAAGATGAAGCATTCCAGTCTTCAAATCGTACGGAAGCCGGCTTCCAAATGGGTGGCGGTTCAAACACAGTACGTGCTTTTGCTTCACTTGGATATCTTATAGACAAGGGTATTTATAAGAATTCAGATTTTAGACGTATGAACGGTCGTATCAATTTGAATATGAACCCTTATCCCTGGTTGACGGCACGTGCTAATTTGGCTTATACTCGTTCTGCTTCTAACTCTGCTGGTCAGAGCAAATATTCTTCAACGAACCTCTTTAATTTCATTGACAACATGCCTCCCATTTATCCTGTGTATTTGAGGGATGTAAAAAATGGTAAACCTGAAAATGATTATAAGGTTGTTGACCCTTATTACGGAGGATTTCAATATGACTTTGGTAACGGTCGTGGATATAGCGGTATGAGTAATGGTATTGCTACTGCAATGCAAGAAACTCAATACGGTGTCACAAATCAAGTGGACTTTAACGTAAATGCCAATATCCGTTTCTTGAATGATTTTACATTGGAGAATACATATAGCGGTAACTACAATAACTATTTCTACAAAAATAGAGGTAGTATGTGGTATGGAGATCCCGGAAACCAACACGGAACTATCTACCATATGTTCAGAAATATTTTCAGCTATGACTTCTTGACTTTGTTGAGATATAAAAAGATGATTGATAAACATAGCTTGGAGGCTTTTGTAGCACATGAAGCATCTAAGTATGAATATACTAGAGATGATATCAGCAAGAAGTATCTGATTGACCCGTTTGTGGATGACCTTACCAATGCATTGTTCGATTCATCTCCCGCTTCCGGTTATACCAAAGGTTATGCTATTGAAAGTTATTTTGCTCAAGCAAACTACAATTATGCCAATAAATACTATGTGTCTGGCACATTCCGTCGTGATGGTTCTTCTCGCTTCTTGAATAATAAGTGGGGCAACTTCGGTTCTGTAGGTTTGGCTTGGGTAATGTCCTCTGAAGATTTTATGAAAAATCAATCTTTATTGAAGTATCTGAAATGGAAAACCAGTTTCGGAACTTTGGGGCAGCAATCAGGTATAAGCTACTATGCAGGCTATGACTTGTATGACATTGGTCCGCTTAATGGTGTGGGATCTCTGATTTTCGCAGGTAAGGGTAGCCCTGACTTGACTTGGGAGCGTGCCAATATGTTCCAAATTGGTGCTGAATTCCAATTGGGCAATTTCTTAGAAGGTAATGTGGAATACTTCCTCAAAAACTCTTCAAGTTTGATTTATGACCGCCGTGTTGCTCCTTCTAATGGTTATGCCATTTATCAGGTTAATGATGGTTTGCTTCGCAATCAAGGTGTAGATATTGATTTGACTTATCACGCCTTGAAAGGAAAAGATTACTATTTTGATATTAAATTGAATGCCGGTTTCTTGCAGAATAAGTTGACAAAAATGGCATTGGATCCTTCTACCGGTAAGCCGAAAGTAATTGACGTGCAAGGACTTTATGGTCGAGCTAAGGGTCATTCATTGTATGATTATTATATTCGTGAATATCTTGGTGTTAATCCGGATAATGGTATGTCTCAATGGAAAGTGTTCTATATGGATAATGATGGAGACGGAAAATTTGCTCCTAAAACGAATGCTCAAGGAGAGTTTCTCCCGGGATCCGATATACCCATTCAATCACTTGAAAAATTCAAGAGCGAGAATCCTAATGATGTTGGAAAAATTCAGGAAAGCATGACCGAAAGACATGATTGGGCTACATATCACTATGTGGGCAAACAAGCTCTTCCTGTGGTAAGAGGTGCTTTTGTATTAAGTGGAGGCTACAAGGGCATTGAGCTTAGTCTGCAATTCCTCTATGGCTTAGGTGGATATGGATATGATGGTGTTTACTCTGCATTGATGAATAACGCAACTGTTGGTAAAAACAACTGGCACGTGGATATGCGTAAACGCTGGATGAGCCCCGGACAGAAGACCGATGTTCCTCGTTTGAATCATGGTTTGGATAAAGGTTCTAATGCAACGTCTACACGTTTCTTAACCTCAAACTCTTTCTTGAATTTGGCTAATGTGCGCTTAGGTTATAATTTACCTGCCAGCGTTATCGAAAAGATGCATATGACGGGATTGAATATCTGGGTATCCGGAGATAATCTATTCCTGCTCAGTGCACGTCGAGGCTTTAACCCTTCAACTGCTCTGACCGGAGGTTCAAGTGCTTATACTTATAATCCTCTTTCAACGGTTTCTGCTGGTCTCCGTATGTCATTCTAAACATTTAAGACTACAATGAAGAAAAATATATTTATATTGGCAGGAGCAGCGCTCTGTTTGGGGCTGTCATCCTGTGGTAAGGATTTTCTGGAAATGAATCCCACAGACCAGATCTCCAATAAGCGAATTGAAGAGTTGTCAAAACAAACTCCTTCAGTGGGAGCTGAAATGCAGAAGGCTTTGCTTACCGGTATGTATTCATGGATGTATACGCCGGGTGCCGGAGGCACACGAGGTGATGCCGATTTCGGTCAGAAATCTATTGACCTATATTTAGATATTTTGTCCGGTGATATGGTAAAAGCGGCCAATGACTATGGTTGGTTGGGTGACTTGCAACGTCGTATTGACACTCAGGATAAAACTCGCAATACGAACTATATGCCTTGGAGGTATTTTTATAGAATTATTTTCACTGCGAATAGTTTGATTGAAAGTGCAGGAGGTGAAGCTGATAAGTATGAAGATAAAGAACTTCGTCATTTGGTGGGGCAAGCTCTTGGTATGCGTGGATATGCATATTTTTATTTAACTCAGATATTTGCTGCAGAATATACTCCTGAGGCGAAGTTGGTGCCGATTTATACAGATACCAAAACGGTGGATCATACTGTGGCTCTGCAGAAAGAAGTGTATGCACAAGCTATTAGCGACCTTTCTAAGGCAATTTCATTTTTGAATGATTTTGAATCTCCGGGTCTGTATGCAATGTCTTCCAACGTGGCTAAGTGCTATTTGGCATATACCTATGCTGCGATGGGCAATTATAAAGATGCTGAAAAACTTTCTAAGGAAGTAATGTCAGCTGGTTATAAGCCCATGGGGCCGTTGGATATTGTTTACAACAAAACAACCGGAGGAACTGGATTTAATTCTGTAAATATCCCGGGGTGGATTTGGGGTACCGATATGACATCTGATATGGGTATTGATTTGTACTCATGGTATGGTCAAGTGGATATCTTTACCTATTCATATGCTGTGGCTGGTGAGCCCAAGGTGATTGATAATGTCCTCTACAATGCAATGAAAGCTGATGATATTCGTAGAGGTCAGTTTATTGAATATGATTTCCCGCTGACTCCTGCCAATAAATTCTACCCCCCTGTTAGAAAAGCTGGTGCACAAAGAAATATCGATGCGGATTATCTCTATTTGCGTGTGAGCGAGATGTATATGCTTCACATCGAATCTTTGGCTCGTTTGAAACAAGAAGATGCAGCTAAGAGTGAACTCAAAGCGTTCTTGAAAGGTAGAATCGGAGATCTTTCTTACATTGATGGCTTGAGCGGTCAGGCTCTCTTGGATGAAATTTACTTCCAGACTCGTATCGAATTCTGGGGTGAAGGCAAGAGTTATTTGGCTCTGAAGCGATTTAAGCCCGCTGTTATCCAATTCGGTGACAATCGTTTTGATGTCGAATGGCAAAATAAGTCTATCGCTTATAACCATCCTTCTATGTTCTTTAAAATCCCTGAAAATGAGGAATTAAATAACCCATTCCTCTATGTATCTAAAGGTAAGTAACCAATAGGGAAATGACTTTAATTTGGCGCGCTGCAGTGATGTGGCGCGCCATTTTTTATGGCTTTTGTTGGTTATTATTGCATTCCCGAAAAACCTTTTATGGAAATAAATGGTTATTATTGCAGATATAGGTTATTATTACATACTTTACACTTAAACGAAATGGAAAAGAGTCTGAAAGGAACACAAACAGAAAAGAACCTGCTGATGTCTTTCGCAGGTGAATCACAGGCACGTAATCGCTACACTTTTTTTGCCAGTGTGGCTAAAAAAGAGGGATATGAGCAAATTGCTGCCATCTTTGAAGAAACGGCCAATCAAGAAAAAGAACACGCCAAGAGATTTTTTAAGTTTCTTGAAGGCGGTGCTTTGGAAATCACTGCTACTTTCCCTGCTGGCAAAATCGGAACCACGGCTGAAAATCTGATGGCTGCTGCCGAGGGTGAAAAAGAAGAATGGACTGAGGCTTATCCGGCATTTGCCGAAGTAGCTGCTCAAGAAGGTTTTCCGGTGATTGCCGCTGCTTTTAAGAATATTGCTGCTGTGGAGAAGATGCACGAGGAGCGTTATCGCAAATTGCTGTCACGCGTCGAAGCCGGTGATTTCTTCCAACGTGAAGAGAGCATCAAATGGCAATGCCGCAATTGTGGCTTTGTATTTGAAGGTGCCAATGCACCGGCCAAATGTCCTGCCTGCTTGCACGATAAGGCTTACTTTGAACCGATGAAGGATAATTTGTAGGTTTTTCCTTCTCATTCTTATATAATCAATGCCTCCGGAGTTTGTACTTCGGAGGCTTTTTTGTGAGAAGTGTTGAGAGCCATCAAGTGATTTGAGTGGGGTGAAGCGGTGCATATTCGGATTAAATGTTTATTTTTGCACCGCATAAGGTCGCCCGGATGGTGGAATGGTAGACACGAAGGACTTAAAATCCTTTGGCCAATTGCGGCTGTGCGGGTTCAAGTCCCGCTCCGGGTACCAACGAACAGAGTGATGTTTCATGGATTGCCGAAAGGTAGTTTGTGAAACATTTTTTTATTTTTACGTGAACTTATTAGAGCATTTGGTGTTGATCCGGCAAATTGTGGAGGGTGGGGTTGTGGTCTGCCGAAAAAAATCTAACATAAATTGATTTCATTTTATGCATAAAACG
>CAMFNC010000147.1 GCA_945965245.1 uncultured Porphyromonas sp.
CGATATAGTTTTTGCAGCCATTTGGGACTGTTGGCTATCTTCTGATTTACCCCCACGAATACCTTTTCCCAAAAACGAGGCACATTACACATCAATGTCGGTTTCACTTGGGGCAAGGCTTTCAGTACCTTTTTGGGGTTACTGAGGATGGCCACCGTAACTCCTTGGCTCAAGCAGAAATAAGTCCATGCCTTTTCGAAGATGTGGCTCATGGGTAACATGCATAGGCTGGTATCTTTATGTGAAATAAAAGGGAAGAGTTTGGCATGCATATTCAGCTGATGGATAAAGTGGCTGTGATGCAACATAACTCCTTTGCTTTTACCTTGTGTTCCGGATGTGTAGATAATCACGGCCAAGTCGGTGGCCAGAGCATTTGAAGCCGATACTTTGGCGGATATTTCGTTGTGCATGGAATCGCCCAATCGGACAAACTCATTGAAATATATAGATGTTTTATCTTCCGGATTAAGCACCACTTTTTCGTCAAAGATGATGATACGTTTGATTTGATTGGAGTGTTGTTGTACGTAAAAGGCGTTGTTGTATTGAAATTGTTGCCCCACAAAGAGCGTTTTGATGTCGGCGTCTTCCACCACAAACTGAACTTGCTCGGGTGAAGCTGTGGCATAGAGCGGTACCGATACTCCACGCATCATATATATACCAAACTCGGTATAGAGGTAGCGAACCATATTCTGTGAGTATATGCCCACGCGTTCTTCTGGTTGCAGACCGATTTCGTTGAATGCCTTGGCGGAGTTCAGCACTCCGCGCCGAAAATCATCGCCGGTCAGTTTGTCCCAGTGTTGTGTTTCGCTGTTGTAATATTTCAGCACCGTTTTATTGGCAAACGAGTCGCATATTCGCTGCGGAAACTCCGCCAAGTGAAAAACCTCCATGAGTCATGATTATTGATTGTCAAACAAATATACGAAATGCCGACCTTTTCGAAGCAGTAAATGGGACTAATTGCATTAGAAATACGTTTGTAATATGTCGATTTAGAGCGTTTAAAAACAGCGTACGTGATTTTGATTTCCTTTTGCCAATAAAATCACATGAGTTCGACGTAAGAGAGCCATCGCGATTAAGTTTCGTGCTACTGTTTCAGAATGTTTGATTTTATGCGTGTTCGGAAGGTGTCGAAATTTTATGTATAAAATGAAATTAATTTATGCATAAAACGTGCGCAATTTATGCATAAAATGAAATCAATTTGTGTATAAAGTTTTCAGCTCATCTGAAACAAGAATGTTTTTACGCTGTTTGCCTAATCCGGCAAATGTATAGAGCGTCTCAGAAGAAAAGTTCAAGAGGGGAATGTCCCTCACCCCAATAGATATGGGTATAACCGGCATAGATGTGTCCGATATGCCATAAATCCGTTTCTACCGGATTGCCTTTGGAATCGAATATGATGACCGATTGTTCGTCCAAAGGTTTTACCAATTTGGAATAGTGAAATTCATGACCACGCAGAGCTTTGCCCTCCAAGGTCATGGTTCGATATCCCAGTCGCATCTTCTTTGCCTCCATGGTGGCTTTGGTGGGCAGTAAGTTTACCATGGGATGGCTGATGCCGTCTTCTGTAATTAAAGCTTCCGTGAGATACATCATGCCTCCACACTCTGCCCAGATATGTCCACCTGATTGGGCATGATGTCTGATGGATTGTTTCATTGCTTCGTTGGAGGCAAGTTGTTCTGCAAAAAATTCGGGATAGCCACCAGGGAGATA
Source organism: uncultured Porphyromonas sp. (assembly GCA_945965245.1). Classification (GTDB taxonomy): domain Bacteria; phylum Bacteroidota; class Bacteroidia; order Bacteroidales; family Porphyromonadaceae; genus Porphyromonas. The sequence goes on from CAMFNC010000147.1 coordinate 1,741, forward strand.
AAGCAAATCGCATGAGGGTAATTGGATGTCGTGCAGCGGACTAAAGTAGCGAATGACGGCACGAGCCGCTAAATTGTCGATATTGGCTTGGTAGGTGAAGTTGAAAGCCTCATCACGTGCAATGGCAACGATATGTTCGCGACTTGCCGAAGGGGTGGTTCTTTTGTTTGATTTTACCGCAACTTTTTGGCTTAGAGTCAGAATTTTATCAATGTGAACATGCTTTTCGATGGTGGCAGCGATATATTCCAATAGCGTTTCCCAGTCGAAAGAACCATCTATGGTCAGTCCCAGATGTCGGGATGAAATCTCCAGTCTGGAGTCTTTGGGGATATAGCCTAATGGTTTTATACCGATAGATTCGGCAGCATCACGTAATAGTTGATAATGATGTTCTGAGCCAACGCGATTGAAAACCACACCCAGAATGTTTAATTCGGGGTCGAAATTTCGGAAGCCCCACAATGGGGCTGCAATCGAATAAGCCACAGCCTTGGCATCTATGACCAGAATGACAGGCAAATTCAGTCGCTTGGCCATCTCGGCACTACTGCCACGGCTGCGGTCATAACCATCGAATAGACCCATCACACCTTCTACCACGGCAACTTCTTGTTCGGAGCAGCAATCTTCGAAATGACGAACCAATTTATCCTCTTCCGGGATAAAAAAAGCATCCAGATTGTAACTTGGCTTGTGGGCGGCTTTTTGATGAATGATCGGGTCTATGTAATCCGGTCCGCATTTGAAAGGAGCTACTTTTGCACCACGGTTATATAGTGCGCGGAGCAATCCCAGAGTCAGGGTGGTTTTACCCGATCCGGAAGATGCTCCGCCAATCAGAAAGGCCGAAAAGGTGTTCATAATCGTTAATGGCGGCAGCCGTGTTTGAATTCATCCGCATAAAGACGCGATAATCCTTTGCGGTTTCCCACAGCTTCGCCCACTACAATCATGGTAGTGAGTTTGAGATTATGTTCGCGTACAGTATCCGCCAAGTGTTCCAATGTGGTGTGATAGATTTTTTCTTCACGCCACGTAAGTTTATAACACAATGCCACAGGGGTGGTGGGCGGATAATTTACCAATAATTCGCTCTGCACTTGATCTGCCAATCCAACACTTAGGTAGATACACATGGTGCTTTGCGAAGCGGATAACTTGTGCAGTTTCTCGCGCTCCGGCATTGGTGTGCGCCCTTCGCCTCTTGTCAGAATGATGGTTTGCACTTTTTCCGGAATGGTAAATTCGCTTTTTAGGGCTGCTGCCGCTGCTTGGAAAGAAGAAATACCGGGGGTGATATGGTAGTGTATGCCTAATCTATCCAGCTCTGCCATTTGTTCGCCAATGGCTCCATAGATGCAGGGGTCTCCCGTATGTAGTCGAACCACCAACTGTTTGCGGTCAGTAAATTGACGCATCAGGTCTATTTGCTGCTCCAGATTCATATCCGCAGAACTGCGAACCGTGGCACCGTTCTTGGCGCACTCGGTCAGCTCTTTGGGCACCAAACTGCCGGCATAGAGTATGAGGTCGGCTTGCTCCAGAAATCTGCGGCCACGGATGCTGATAAGTCCGGGGTCTCCGGGTCCGGCACCCACAAACTCTATGTGTCCGTCATGTTGTTCGGCACGAGAATCCATGGCCACGGCAAAGGTGAAATCATTGCCTTCACTCATTTTCCCTTTTTGCTTATCCACCAAAAGATGATGGTTTTCGGCAGCCATCAAGGCCGAGGCTTCCGATACTCCGGGTGCACCTGTAACTTCCTTCACTTTGGCTGAAGGGTGGGGCACCTCCACCGTTTTCAGTTGTTCACCCGTATAAATGGTTCTTTGGGGGATACCGAGAACCGTTTGCAATTCGTTCAATAGCGGCTCATCCTTTTTGATATCCACGGTGGTGATTGTTCGCAGGGATTGCGTGGCTAATCCAAAATGGTTTAATTCGTTTTGGATGTATGCTGCCACACCATCCGGTTTGCAGTCTTTGCGGCATCCGAAACCTAATGTGAGTACACGCGGATGATAAACTATGGTTGGTATGGTGTATTCGTGGATGAAAGGCGTAATGGCAATTAGTAAATCAAATTTCCCTTCGGTCAGTTTGTCCAAAGAATAAATGCGCTGCACATAATCCGGTTTGTGATCCAATAGTCTGCGCACACCGGCATCTTCTGCTTCTATGAATAGAGCTGTGGGCTTACGATTGACGAATTTGAAGATAACCTCATTCATGGAAGCACCTTTTACTTCTGCACCCCAATCATTTGTGTGAGCCAAGGTGTCCAATGCCCATAAACCGGTATTATCGCTTTGCGTGGTGATAGCGGCATAAGCACCGATGGCACGGGCGATAGTTATGGCTGTATCGTTGGCACCGCCGATATGTCCGGAAACCACCGGAATTACGCTTTGGCCGGTAGCATCGATGCAGATAACGGCTGGGTCTGTTTTCTTGTCGGCCAGCAGAGGGGCAATACTGCGCACACAGATGCCCAAAGAACCTATGAATACGATGGTCTTTTCTTGCGTCCATGCTTCTTGCATCAGCACAGCCGTGCGATTGGTTTCCCGGAGAGGAACCATATAGGCTGAGGGGAAGTGTTGGCATATTTGTTTTGCAAGTTTGATGCCTTCGGCGGTTTGCGTTATAATGTACAGACGTTTGTTCATGAATTAGGAAATGATTTAGAGATTATGGTTTTACAGCTTTGAGGCAATGAATCGGATTGTGCTCATCCACAGTGATAAGTATGTCTTGTTCCAATCGATAGTGAAGCGATACCGTATGTGCTATGAAATCGGTATAGCTTTTTGGAGAAACGGAATTAAATACGATGCAGCCACCGGTGGGCAGATAAGCGTCTATTCGCTCTAGCACATCTTGCATTTTACCACCATATCCACCCAAAAATACGGCATCGGGGGGTAGACAAACCGATAAATCGGCCTCCATGAAGTCTCCTATATGGTATCGTATGTCCGGAGTTCCGAAAAGTTTGCTGTTGTGTTTTATCAACTCTTCGCTTTCGATACGTTTTTCAAAAGCTTCTATGTGTAGGTGTGGAAATTGCAGTTTGGCTTCGATGGAAACCGAGCCGGTACAGAACCCCACATCCCACATCGTATGCTTATCCCGCAAGTCCAACATACTGAGCGCAAGCAATCGTATCGGCATTTTGGTAATCATATTGGCACGTCCAGGCAACCCTTTTAAGTCTTCATCGTGAATACCGAAAGGGCGAGGGCGGCTGTATAGACGTTTCAGTATCAGATTATTTGGGGTACCAAATGACTCTTGATTTGCGATCTCTTTCACTGAACTGCGGGTAAAGCGTTGCAACTGCTCATGTCCCACTCTTTCGCCCACCATAATTTCGTAGTTGTTGTAGCCATAGTCCAGCATTCGCCGGGCAATATCTGCCGGTTGGTGCTGGCGGTCGGTCAGTATACCGATCATTTCAGCTCCCTCTATTAGTTCCCGATCCAATGCAGGCCATGGATGACCGACCAATGAAACCACATGCATTTTTTGATAGGGCAATAAGAAGTGCTGTGCCAGCAGCTGCAAGGAGTTGAAATAGGGATAGACTTCGATTTGGGCATCCGGCAACCTATTGCATAGTGTATTGGCAAACCCATGAAAGAGTGGGTCACCTGAGGCAAAAACCACGATTAAATCATCGGATGCCTTTTGATAGGCTTCCAATGCGGTATCTACAGGAGCCGTGATATTAATCCATTGGTATTCGGCAGGCAAAAAGTGGTGCACCAAATTGTGGTGTCTGAGTCCTCCCGAAAAGCATCGGCAACGTTCTATGGCAGACTGTTGTGCAGCTGTCAGTTCGATAGATTCGCTATCCGGAATACCTATTACAATGAAATGTTTCTCAGACATCTCGACCGGGTTTAAGCTGTTCGGCATCATCGAAGCAGAGTATGCTGTTAATCAAAGTGGCAGCCAGATTGCTTCCTCCTTTGCGACCCTCCACAATAATTTTGGGTATATTCTTAAAAGGCTTGACCATGTGTTTTGACTCACATACGTGCACGAAGCCCACAGGGGCTGCAATGATACCCGAAGGTTGGGCTTGTCCTCTGCGGATGAGGCATGTCAGTTCTATCAAAGCCGTAGGGGCATTACCAAAAGCAAATATGGCATTGGGATGCTCTTCCACAGCCTTGCGGATACCCATTTGAGAGCGAGTAATACCCAACTCTTTGGCACGCTCTCGGCAACCCTCATCGTTAAGATAACAGATAACCTTTACACCCAAACGCTCCAATGCTCCTTTGCGTATGCCGGCTGCCACCATGGATACGTCCGTAACGATGGTGTCCACTTTCCCATCCACGATGCCCTTATACATTGTTTCCACGGCGTGGTCATCCACACGTACGATATTCTCCATGTCGAAGTCGGCGGTAGTATGAATGGCGTGCAATAGAGGCCATTTCTTGCCAATGGGTATATTCGGATTGCGCAGTTCGCTCTCGATGGTACGGAAGCTCTCGATCATGATATTCTGCCCCATGTTCTCTGTTTCCTGAATAGGGTATTTGGTGTAATAACCGCGCGGTGTAATCATCTTGTTATCCTCGCTGAGGAATGTACGGCTATTGCCGATGATGACCACTGTAAACATATCCACTACCTCTATATCAAAGGTTTCCAATGTGAAAATTTGAGCTTCTTGTTCCGGTCGTCCAGCTTGGCGCACAATACCCATCACCGTATCAGGAGAACGATGGCGGAGGAATATCTCTATCAGGCGAGCCAATTGCCAATAGCGTTCGCGACTTTTGGGATTATATACGGCGGTAATGAAGTCGCCGTATGCTGCTGCTTCAATGCGCCTTTCGATTACAGCCCACGGAGTCATTAGGTCTGAAAGAGAAATCAAGCATAAGTCATGACCGATGGGAGCACCCAGCACGGCCGCGGCTTTCTGGAAGGCAGATATGCCCGGTAACACTTCTATTTCCACATTGCTGTGTCGTTTGGATTTCATCTCCCAAACCAGAGGAGCCATACCATAGATGCCGGCATCACCCGAACTGATGACGCATACAAGTTTGCCCGTTTCTGCATAATTGAATGCTTCCTCGGCTCGCTGCACTTCTTGCTTCATGCCGGTATCGACCAATATGGCATCTTCACGAATCAGATGCCTGATGAATTGCATATAATAACTATATGATACAACCACATCGGCTTGGCTGCATGCTTGCAGCACGGCACCGCTGATGTCTCCTTCTGCGCCGGGACCTATGCCCGCCACAATGATTTTACCTGTCATATTATATTGTCTGTTGTTTTCTCTAAATAATAATAGGCTGTTTGTTTGTATTGTTCAAATGCCGAGTGGCTATTACATGCCCTTTGTCATGAATCAGATAGAGCGTGAGCGAACCTGCACTGTAATATTGTTGGCATATTCGAGTGCAATGTGATAATAAAGTTTCGTAGAAAGGACTATCGGGTGGTAATATCTCCAGCAGTTCACGAGCCATTACAATCAGTTGGATATGATCTCGGATTTCATTTGAGCAGCCGCTTTGGTGTGCCAATTCACACACGAAGTCTTTGTTCATCTGCACTTTTCTGCTATGTGTGTCGGCATGTCCTTCTGCCAATTTGACAGCTTTACCAATCATCAACCCCAATGCTACCTTACCTACGGATAGTTCCTGTGTTAGTTTCAGTGCTTCTCCAATGAAGTTCCCATAGTGGATAAAAGCATTATTCGAGGCATCGGGATATAAGTCCTGCATCGTTTTGAGTGAGCGAGCGCCCGAATTCAGAATGATGCGTTGCTCGCCCATAGCCTGTGCTACCTGCATCTCCTTGCGGATGCTGCTCACAAATGCTTCGTGCGAAAATGGTTTGACGATACCACTGGTGCCGATAATGGAGATACCCCCCACCACACCCAAACGAGGATTGAAGGTCTTAGCAGCCAATTCCTCACCATCCGGCACGCTAATCGTAACTTCAGCTCCTCGATGTGGTGCATATCGGTTTAGTAGCCCCATGACCTCATAAGTTATCATCTCGCGAGGCACCTTATTGATGGCCGGTCCTCCCACGGGCAGTCCAAGACCGGGCAGGGTAACGGTGCCCACACCCACTCCGGCGCGAAACGTGATGCCGTATTCATGGGTCAGCCTTACGGATGCTGCCACAATTCGACCCTGCGTTACATCCGGGTCATCACCGGCCATTTTGATTACTTCGGCATAGCCGTCCGGCGTCGAGATATGTATGGGAATACGGATTTGCTCACCATCAGGCAGATGGATGGGCAAGGCATCATCCACGTCCTTTCCGAACAATCGCAGTGTGGCAGCTTTGGCAGCAGCGGTGGCACAACTGCCTGTAGTGTATCCACAATGTAAATCAAAGAAGTCGGGATAGAGGCGTTCAATGGCAAGGCGCAATCCCCAAGGACCCGATACTTCCGTCCATGCTTCGGATAGTGGCGGACGTCGTATGACCAAGAGCGTAGCTCCCACTTGTCGGGCATATTCTACTTTGGAGGCGAAGTATCCGCTTTTGCCACTCTCTTTGCTCACCACCAAATCCGGTGTGGGCGTAGGCAGGTGATACAGTTCTTCATCATGATTGGCTTCGTTGAAATAGAGCAATTGGCTCTCCGGTATGCCGTAAGAGAGAGCCTTGGCACGCGATTCATCCCTATTCAAAATGCGGAAAAAGCATCGCTCCGGAATCGGTTGCCAGTAATCCTGAAATTTCGGTATGGTATGCAGACCAGTCAGGAAGAGCACTTTGCGCCGTGGCACACTGTTCAGATATGTCAGAGCCTCTTGATAATCGTTTACATACACGATATCATCATTATGTGTGGTCGGCATGTCGTAATTGCGCTCCAAACGTATGACCGGCACCTGTCTTTCGCTGGCTGCCTGTTCGATATTGCGGTGCAGGTTCAAGGCAAATGGGTGAGCCGCATCCACAATCAGTCTGACCCCTTGGTTGTCAATGCAGCGAATCATGTCGGCCGCTTCCATGGCACCCGTAATGCGCAAGCCATGAACCAAATTGATTCTTTGCTCCAAGCCGAAGGTGCTGTATAAGAAAGGCTTTTCTGCCTCCTCAGCCACTTGAATGGCTATGCGCCCTTCGGTTGTTCCGCCAAATATCAGCAGCATGATTTTTTAGATATCTCTATCGGTGAGGAATGGTTTGTAGAGAATCATGGATGCAAAGTAGGGGAACCTCCGTTCCGAAATGGCGGAAATATCTTGGGTGGTGAATTCCTCTGCACCCATGCCCAGAAACTCGTAATAGAAGCATTGGATGTCGGGGCGTGAGCAGAGGTAGGCTTTGATGTCGGCCTCGTAATTCTTGACCTTCATGCACACGATGCTGCTGCCGTGTGTCAATCCTCGCTCCAGATGTGCCGATATTTGCTCCCAATTGCAACCCACCAGCAGGCCGCCCTCACCCATGATCAGCGGTTCTCCCAGTGCTGTGGCAGCTGCTATGAAAGAAGGTATGCCTGCCACCAATTCAGAACCGATACCCAAGGATTGCAAAAAACGCACTATGGTCTGTGTGGAGGCATAGATAGATATATCGCCCTCCACTGCTACCGCCACGCGACGGCCGACAAGGCATTCCGTTCGAATATCATCGGCGCATTGGCGATAGGCTTCTACGGCAGCTTCACGCCTGCGCATCATGGGTACATAAAACAGTCGGATTTTAGTTCTTGATACGCCCACTGCCTCAATGATGTCGGCGGCACGGGACGAATCGTCTTTGCCTCGCCCCGTGGTACAGGGGCAAAAGATGATATCGGCTTTTTCTAATTCTCGATAACAAGCTAAGGTCATCAGTTCGGCATTGCCTGGACCTAATGATACGAATTTTACTGATGGTTGAGCCATGAGTATGATTGGGTATATATTAATTATGGTTATGTGACAAACACTTTCCCCGTTCCGAAAAAAAGAACCCGAAAGGATTGGTGTCATAAAGATAAGCATCCTCAAACAATAAAGCTGTTTATGGAGCTGCTATCTCATAGAATAGGCCTTGTCGGCGGTGGCTATATGCCTATTTCTGTTTATTTTTAGCACCGAATTACTTAAACAAAGAATATGATTGAGATAGGAGATAAAATCGTGAGCGAAGACCTGCTTGATGTCTGTTTCGCCTGCGATTATGAGAGATGCAAAGGTATTTGCTGTGTGGAGGGGGAGAGTGGTGCTCCATTGGAAGCCGGAGAGAAAGCGATGTTGGAAAAGTATTTGGAGCAAGTTCGTCCGTTGCTTTCGCCTCAAGCTCTTGGCGTGATTTCGGAGCAGGGAGTCAGCTACGTGGATGATGATGGCGACGAAGTAACCTCCATCGTGGATGGTAAAGACTGTGTGTTTACCACATACGACGAACAGGGGAACTGCCTCTGCGCCTACGAAAAGCTGTATCGCGAGGGTGTGATTGATTTTTGCAAGCCCATCAGTTGTCGACTATATCCCATTCGTCTCACTCGTTACGCAGGTTTTACCGCTGTCAATTATCATAAATGGGAGGTTTGCCGCTGTGCCTTGAAACGAGGGAAAAACGAATCTGTCCCCCTCTATCGTTTTCTCCAAGAACCCTTGATAGCCGCTTTCGGTGAGGAATGGTATGCGCAATTGGAGTCTTGTGCCCAATATCTGCGCCATCGGGATGAGTGAGTTGCACCTCAAAAAGTCAGACAAAAAACTTTTGAGGTGCAGTTCACTGTTCTTGGATTGTTTTTTTCATTTCATCGTATCTTTTATTAGTTGGTTTGCAAATTCTTCGGTATTTTCCCGGGCTATATCCTCCATCCTTTTGCGGATGGTCGGATGGTCGCCCACGAACCGCCTCTCCGGTATGCGGATGGTCTGGCGAAAGGTCTGTTTGCGAGTAAGTGCCATGCCTTTGTATTTCTCGTCTTTCGTTGCCCTGTATCGTGCCCATGCCCAGCGGCGCATCTTGTCCGTTATAAACAACTCGCGATTGATGACACCGCCATCATTGTGTATCAAGGCATAGGGCGTGTCGCTCGTTATCCGCAGTCCCGACGCCGTGGGAGTATAGCGCAATGATGAGCGCAATGCACCGGAGCGCAGCAACAGACTGCCCCGTGTGTCGGGTATTTTAACGGGTGCCCATGGGCGGTCGAAAAAGGCTTTGCGGACGAAGTTTTGGTCGAACTCATCGCCGCACTCCACGGCAAAGTCTTGTATAATATTGCGTTTTAGTTGTTCCGTTGTCATTTTTTACTATCTTTGTAACAAGAGAACCGAATAAAAACAATCTCGGGCGACCTTAGCCTGTAACCGTCTTTTATTCGGTTTTTCTTTTTCTGTATATGTAGTAGGGTTGTTCATATGCCACTTTTCCACCTTTTTTTATCACTTCCAGTCCGATGTAATAATTGTAATCGTTATTCGCATTTATCTTATAAACGTTGTAGCCCTCTACATGCCTTTTCTTTTTCTCGTGTACGTTTTTTCTATCTTTCAGATTGTTCATATCCTTATTGCTTCCGAGTTTGTCGAATCGAACGAATTGCAATCTCTCCGGCTGAGTTTCCAATACCGTGAGCATTTCTTTGCTTTCTTTGTTCTTTGCGTGAGCCAAAAAGTTTTTTACAGAGTTGTGCCGCAAGGATAATTTGCCGGTTTTCAATGCCGGCACGTCTGTTTCTCCGCTGTTCTGCTTTGCCCACTCACGGATAACGGCATCCGTCTCTTTGAGTGTTTGCGGGCGGCTTTCTTCGAGCATCCTGGTAAGCGTGCGATACACACGGCACACTTCATTATCCGCCACGTTGGCCGCCAGTTGTCCATTGTCGCCGATGGTGCAGTGTCCGTATCCCTGCCGTCCGTAGTAGGGGTGGTGAGGCGGAAAGATGACGCTTTGTTTTCCGGGGTTGAAGCGAAACATCTCCAGTTTCCCCTCTGTGGCATTGCGCCCTGCCATGAGGGCGCGGTTGGTGTCTGTCCGCTCATATTTTCCGCGTCTGACCTTAGCGACCGTGCAGCGACATCGCCATCCGTTGGGCGGGTAATACTCCTGCCAGAACGGGTCGGCTGCCGGCAGTGTGATACCGTCCAGCGGCCGGTGCGATATGCGCACCTTGTCATCGCCGGCGGTGCGGTACTGCAAATCGTATCGGTCCGCATCCCGGCTGTCCTCCTCCCATCGTGCGGCCATTCGTGCGGATTGTGTGGCAAAAAGGTACTCCGCTTCCAAGTAATTGCCGTTGTACTTCTCATGTATGGCCTTAACATCCCGTAGAAACGCATTAAAGGGCTTTATTTCGCCGCTTTGGTCGGTGAGCAATGTGGATGCCTCACGGAGGGTGTGATAGGTCTTAAATCCGCTATTGGGAATAGCTTTCAAATTATAGTA
>CAMFNC010000148.1 GCA_945965245.1 uncultured Porphyromonas sp.
CTCATATTCAAAGCAGAACTCTCCCGCTGTGAACTTAAATCCCATGTCGAAAGTCACGTCTTTTCCGGTAAAAACCAATTTACTCTCCTGCTTCCCGGCTTTAGAACCACAACCCCATAGCAAGAATATCGCTCCACACAAATATATATATGCTCTGATTCTCATTTCATTAAAAAAGGAAAGAGTGTCGCAAAATTTTGCAACACTCTCTTAATAATAAGATTATCGGATTCTTATGGGAATTACGTGGTGTAATTTACCATTAGAATAAACAAGAATATATGAAATCTCTTGTTTTTCAAAGGTTCCTCTGGTTTGCAAGGTTGCCTTACCGGAAATAACGGCCCGAAGAGTGGCTTCTCCCAAAATCGTTGAAAAATAATCTTTGTTTTTAAGCAAACTTTCTTTTACAGAGTCTGATTTGTTTTTCCCGATAAAGTTTACAAGAGTATTTATTTCTTCTTCTGTTTCTTCTTCGGGATGTTTAGGTGTTACTATTACTTCAGGCAAACAGTTGCCTCCTTCATCCCAACAACCATAATCTTTTCCGTCTTTTCCTGGATAAACCCCATTATCATGCCATATTGTTAATATTGGAGATTCTGCAACCCGAAGGTCAATTAATTCTGTATTGTCTGTGATTATCTCGTCTTGAGCTTTTAGAGTATCTTCTTGCTGTTGGCATGAAGAAAAAAAGATACCGGCTAAGCCTAATCCCACCAAAGTCAAAAATAAATTTTTCATGCGATAATTGATTTAACATTTTACCCTACTTTATTTTTGAGTGTTCGGGATAAGTTTTTCTCATTAAATAGAACCGTATATTGTTCGCTATTACTGTTTTCTTCCAAGCAGCGAAATGCTCGGATCTGGTTAGACATGATGAATCAAACCTATTTTTTCAGCCAAAATAGAAACTATTTTATTAAAAAGCAAATTTTTAGTGATTGAATTTCCATTCGACGATTATCTTCGCGGAAACCAATCTAAAAGAGCGGCTGCCCCACCCGGTATAAGGTGAGGCAGCCGCCAATGAATGATTATCTCGTTCGGATAATTAGTCCAAAATCATCACCCAATTGTGTGTATCAGGTTCTTCGCCGTATTGGATGGCGCGCAGCTTGTTGTATAGCTTTTCGCAGATGGGGCCCGGCTTGCCGTCTTTCGTGAGCATATAGGTCTTGTTTTCATCCAAGTCGTCGATGCGTTCGATGGGGCTAATTACGGCAGCCGTGCCGCAGGCGCCGGCTTCTTCGAATGTGGCCAGCTCGTCCACGTGGATTTCGCGGCGTTCCACCTTCATGCCCATGTCTTCTGCTATCTGCATGAGGCTCTTATTGGTGATGGAGGGCAGGATAGAGGTGCTCTTGGGGGTGATATAGGTATTATTCTTGATACCGAAGAAGTTGGCAGGACCACACTCATCGATGAATTCTTTGGTCTTGGCATCGAGGAAGAGCACTGCGCTGTATCCCTTTTCGTGGGCGATAACGCCAGGTTTCAGACTGGCAGCATAGTTACCACCCACCTTGATGGTACCGGTGCCCAGAGGTGCCGCACGGTCATAACCGCGCAAAATGGCCATGGGAGTGGGCTTGAAGCCCTCTTTGAAGTAAGGACCCACGGGGGTAACGAAAATCATGAACAGATACTCTGCAGCAGGCTTTACACCCACCTGCTGGCTCAGACCCAGCAGCAGCGGACGGATATACAGGGATGCGCCGGTGCCATAGGGAGGTACGAATTCTTCGTTCAGTTCCACCACGCGTTTCACAGCATCGATAAAGAGTTCGGTGGGCACTTCGGGCATCATCACACCGCGAGAAGAGCTTTGCAGACGGGCTGCGTTTTCTTCGGGACGGAAAATGCGGATTTTACCATCTTTGCTGCGGAAAGCCTTCATTCCTTCGAATGCTTCCTGACCATAGTGCAAGCAGGTGGCAGCCATGGGGATGGTGAGGTGGGTTTCGGAGCTAACTTCTATTTCGCCCCATTGACCGTTACGCCAGTAGCAGCGCACGTTGTAATTGGTAGGCACGTAGCCAAAAGTCAGTGATGACCAATCAATGTTTTTGTTTTCCATTGGTTCGTGTTCTTAAATTATTGTGAATGAAAAATTTCTCTGTGACGTAAAAATGTTCTTTACATACTCCACAAAGATAAGCATAATTATGTGTGCGTGTAAATGGTTATAACTTGGATAGGGTTGCATTGTCGGCATTTAACCCTCCGGACCATATCGAATTCACATGAACTTATATAAGGGTGGCGATATGAACAAAGGGTGATGCAATCGGAATTGCACCACCCTCTTGTTGTACTCTATGCCTAAAGGCAAACCGAATGTCGCTTATGCTTCTGCGGGAGCTTCGGCCTCTGCGGCGGGTTCTGCACTTTCTTCTGCTTCTGCTGCGGCAGCAGCTTCTGCTTCTGCTTTGCTCTTGGCCAGGGCTGCTTTCTTTTCTGCCACGGCTTCGGCTTTAGCCTGATTTACCTTCTTCTCTGCTTCCAAAGCAGCCTTAGCGGCTTCTTCGCGGGCTTTCAGACCGGAGGCTGCTACTTTGCCCAACTTTTCGTCCTTGCCGGCTTTCCAGGCATCGAACTTTCGTTGTGCGGCAGCTTCGTCGAAAGCTCCTTTTTTCACACCGCCCTGCAAGTGGTGCATCAGCATCACTCCTTCGCGAGAAAGGATGTTGCGGGCCGTATCGGTGGGCTGAGCACCCACACCAATCCAATACAATGCGCGTTCGAAGTTCAAATCTATTGTAGCAGGATTAGTGTTCGGATTATAAGAACCTATCCTTTCAATAAACTTGCCATCACGTGGCGCCCTGCTGTCTGCAATCACGATCTTGTAAAAGGGATAATCCTTGTGACCATGACGCTGCAATCTGATTTTTGTTGCCATTTAATTAATTGATTTGATTTATTTCGCTGTATTAGCGACACAAAGATATGGATAATGAGCGAAATACCCAAATATCCCCTTCCTCAAGCCTGTTCGCATATTTCCACAAACAGCTCCGGATGCCCCAGATACTGCGCTATCACGCCCACCTGTGCAGGCGAGAGCAATCGCTTGCCGGGCTTCCACCCGTGGAGTGTGAGCTGCTCGATAAGTTCGCTATCCGAATGGAGCAAATTCGTAAAACTCCGGCTGGCCTGCCTGGGATTGTGATGCGGAAAAAACATCACGGCCAGCTCCTTGTGACTGTACACCCTGAATTCCCGGAGCGAGCCGGACGGAGGGTTCGTGTGCAAAACTTGTT
>CAMFNC010000149.1 GCA_945965245.1 uncultured Porphyromonas sp.
TGACAGTGGCTATTTTTTATGCATAAAATAGAATTGATTTATGCATAAAACACGCACAATTTATATATAAAATGAAATCAATTTATGCACAAATATTTTACGATGTTCTCAGCTGAAGCAACCTCAATTTTTTAGAGCAAACTCACATTAAACTCGCTTGCCCGTGGAAAGCATATCTAATTTCCCGATGTAAATAGCGTGCGGACACTCCGCACGGGAGAGTTGGGGGCGAAGCCAATCCAAAAGAGCAGATTCGGAGCAAGAGGATTGCGGCAACAGCTCCACACGAGCCTCCAATACTTTTCCAAAACGAGTATTCTCCACGGCATACACTCGGGCTGCAACCACTTCGGGATGCGCCTCCAAGGCACGTTCCACCGGTTCGGGGTAAACATTTTCGCCAGCACACACCACCATGCGATCGGCTCTGCCTCGATGGAAATAAAAGCCGTTGGAATTGCAAAACATTCGATCGCCCGTCGATTGCCAGGCGTTCTGTCGCGATTGCATTGCCCAGCGAGATTGCACCCACAAGACGCCCACGCCGTGCACATCTTTGTCCCGCACTTCACAATGCACGCCTCGTATGGGACGACCCAGTGTGCTTTCTTCGGGATAACAATCAAGGTCAAAAGGTGTTGCCAACAGAAAGAAGCCGGCCTCTGAGGTTCCATATAAATTATAAATAATGGGAGCCACCCGACCATGCACCTCTGTCACCAACTTTCGGTCTAAGCGGTCGCCGCCGGAAATGATACAACGCAGACTTTTCAGGCGTTCTGCGGCATGGGGCAGTTGCATCATGCGTGCCAGCATGATCGGCACAATGGGCAGCACATCCACGCCGTGGCGGTCGATACCCTCCAGTGCCTCACTTTCTTGAAAGCGACGTGTCAGCCAGATACGTTTACCCATGACCAACGAAATCAGAAGCGTAGCTAATCCAAATCCATGATAAAGAGGCAAAGCCACATAGGTCGTACTCCCCCGATGAATACCCACAGAGCGTATCAGTGCCAGCAGCGGAGGCAAAAAATTAAGCGCAGAGGGTTTGCGTGAAGCCTCCTTATACTTACCTCCGGAGCCACCGGTGAGCAAGGCTAGTTCCGCTCCACGCCGGATACGGGGCAAACGCTTCGGCACACTGGATCCGGCATCGGGTCTGTGCCTCAGTATTTCGGTAATTACATAGGGCACAGTAAACCCTTCACGGGGCAAACAACGAGCAGTAAGTTCCTCGTCGATAATAAAGAGATTGTAGCGGTATGAACCCATCAGTTTGGCGGCAACTTGCTCGGCACTCATATCCGTATTCAGCAGATAGACTCCTACACCCAGTCGCGATAATGCAGGAAGCAGCAGCACCAAATCCACATGATTGCGACACAGCAAAGCCACCCGATTGCCAGGGCGAAGTCCGTAATGCTCATGCATCCAATGGGCAAGCGCAAGTGCTTGGCGATAGAGTTGGGCATAAGTATAAACCAGACCTTCGTGGATAACAGCCTCTCGGCGAGGGTAAAGAAAAGCAGCATAGGCAAAGAGGGTCATCAGCGTAACACCCTCACGCACAAACGAGCGGCACCACGCATACAGCCCTCGCGGAGTAATAAAATTCAGCTGCCACAATGCAGCAAGCAGGGAATAGACAGGAGCTTGTTTCATTTATCGTGATTTTTACAGGATTTGACAGTTTGCCGATAGCCCCATGTCACAAGCGAGGAGAGCATGCGAGCCAATGGAGCTGAAATTCGAGCCCACCAAGGAATGTATCGGAAGCGTTTTCGCATGGCCAAACGTATCAGTAGCGCAGCGGCTCCCATCGGAGAATATCCGATTAGACGAGCATAATTAGGATTAACATCTGCCATGGATGTATGCACCAGAGGCATATATCCGATGCGAATGCGCACGCCCAGATACCACCATTCCTGCCTTGCGGTACACAGCCAGAGGTCTGCCGCTCCTTTGGAGGCATGATAGGCCGACCAATGGGGTGCCGGCGGATAAAGCAAACTTACCGAAGAGGTATAAATCACACATCCTTTGGCTCGAACAAGTGCCGGGAAAAATGTTTGCACAAGGTATACCATCGAGCGATAATTCACCTCCATGGTTCTATCGAAATCATGCAGTCGATTTTGCGAGTCGAAGAGTGAACGACAAATGGATTTGCCGGCATTGGCAAAAAGATAATCTACTTGGGGATAACGGTCTTTTAGAATCGGCAGCAATTGAGCCAATGCCTCCCGATTGCGCAAATCTATGGCATAGCAATCGACCTGAGAACCATAACTCTGCGCCTCTTGAGCCAAAGCATTCAAATCTGGCTCTGTACGAGCTAAAAAAACAAAGCGAACACCATAGGGCATCAGCAGTCGTGCCACAGAAGCCCCAATTCCGCGAGAAGCACCCGTTATGACGACTACTTTATTGCGAAAGCAAGCATCCAATATCCGAGGCTTCAGTCGGGGTGTAGGATAGCAGAGGGCTTGTAAAAACTTGCTCATATTTCGTTGATTGATGAAGAGGGTGAAAGGACACAAATACTTTAGGATAGTAAACATTTTACAACACAAAAGTTAGTGTTACATATTAAAGATATGAAAAACAATTGAAACCATAATGTAATCAAA
>CAMFNC010000150.1 GCA_945965245.1 uncultured Porphyromonas sp.
GCAAAGATAGATATTTTTTTTATTCCTGCAATATGCTCATTGATAATCAATATATTTTCTCTTACATCCCAAATTATTTTGAACATCAGAAAAACGAAGTTAATATTCGAAGAAAGCCATCAGTCAAAACCGAGGAGTTTGTGCATTTGGATGCTGAGTCGCCATTCGGGATGATCCAGCACAAAACGGATGCAACGCTTCACGGCAAGTTCATCCGGTTTTTCACAACTTTCGCCCACAAAAACCGGACTGACCATATAATGATACGCCTTGGGCAATTCGACCACGGGAGGAGGCAATGCGCTATCGGCGGAAATGGGAAATCGAAATTCATTCACTCCATTCGGAAAATTTTTGTGCAGCAAATTCATGGCTTCGGGTTTGGGACTGCAAGCCACATAGTCCAATCCGGCAGGCATCGGTCTGGTGCCATTGGTTTCGATGGCTTGGCGGTAGCCACGCTCTCGAAAAAAGGCAACTACCTCCGAGGTTAATTGAAGGGTGGGTTCTCCTCCCGTCCAAATCAGAAAGCGAGTGGGATATATTGATATGCGCTGCCACAATTCTTTGAGTGTGCAGCCAAACTGTTCATCGAAAACTGTATCGCAAAACGAGCATTTGAGATTACAATCACTCAAACGCACAAAAACAGCTGCACACCCGGTGTTGGCTCCTTCGCCTTGCAGAGTGTGCAGTATTTCATTGATTCGTAAAATCATTTCAAAAAGGGAGAAATATTTATCGTGAACAGGTGGCAGAGCACTTGCGGGTTTCTTCCACTCGACAAGAAGTCAGCGTAACGCCGCAGTCTTGCAGACGAAGCGGAGCTATATCCATAACAAGATATTGCGCAATGTTTTCGGCAGTGGGATTGAATGGCACGATAACCAAATCATCGGGCACCAGTCGTTGCAACTCCGGCAATAAAGGATCTTCATCCCAAATCATCAACTTATGATCCCAATTTTCTTCCAACCAATCGCACAATCTCTGCTTTATCACTCCGAAATCAATCACTCGTCCGAGTTTATCTAACTTTTCGGCCATGCAGAAGAAATGGATGCGATAGTTATGTCCGTGCAGGTGGCGGCATTTATGTTCATGCCCCACCACACGATGCCCCATGCTGATATCGTGATAGCGTTCTGCCGTTATTATCATGTTTTTTGCTTTATTTCCACACAAAGATAGCGTTAAACGCCCAATATCTTTTCCTTAAAGACTATCTTTACCCTATAGTTAGCCTCGCATAGGCTGATGCAATACTTTTGATACTACTCTTTTTATGAATACTTATGCTCCTATCGGCATATTCGACTCAGGATATGGAGGTCTGACCATTTCATCGGAAATCCGCAAACTCCTACCGGAATATGACTATCTATATTTGGGCGACAACGCCCGTGCTCCTTATGGCACTCGATCTTTTGAGGTGATTTATAATTTCACACGTCAGGCGGTGTTTAAACTGTTTGAAGCGGGTTGTCCGCTGATTATTCTGGCTTGCAACACGGCTTCCGCCAAGGCCTTGCGCAATATTCAGATGAACGATTTACCCCAAAGTGAAGACCCCACCCGACGGGTATTGGGTGTAATACGCCCCACGGTGGAGGCCATTAGCAGCATGACCACCAACGGACATATCGGAGTGGTGGGCACACAAGGAACCATATCATCGCACAGCTATCAATTGGAGATTGCCAAACTTTTCCCCAACATGACAGTGAGCGAGGAACCCTGCCCCATGTGGGTGCCATTGGTGGAATATGGTGAAGCGGAAAGTCCGGGAGCCGACTATTTTATCCGTAAGCATCTGGAAACATTACTGCGCAAAGACGACAGCATAGATACGCTGATACTTGGCTGCACGCACTACCCCATCTTGCGCCCGAAAATCAAACGCCTGCTCACGCCCAGCATCCGCATCATTTCCCAAGGAGAATATGTGGCTGCATCGCTACAAAACTATCTGCATCGCCACACAGAGATGGATACCCGCCTCAGCAAAACCGGTTCTATCAGGTATTTGACCACAGAGAATCCCGAACGCTTTGCCGAACGTGCTTCCATTTTCTTGGAAGAACCCATCCGAGCCGAACATTTCAAAATAGACTAAACCCTATGAATAAAGTATTTTTCATACTCTCGCTTTGCATGACCCTTATGATAGCATCATCCTGCGGCAGCAAAAAAAATGCGACTCCACACACAGCTCCCCCCGTAATGATCATGCTACCCCCAGTCACCCCCCAAGAATTTGCATCCGTGGAAACCCACTGGAAAGCAATCGAAGTTTTCGGCGATGATAAAATCAAAGCTACCAACTCCAACATCAGTTTCTACCCCCAAGTGGAGAACTTCGGCGGAAATGCCACCTGCAATGCGTATAGCGGCAAACTGACCCTCAATGAGCATGGCATCATCCGGATGAAAGAAATTATCAGTACCCGAATGGCTTGCGAAAACATGGTATACGAAAGCAAACTATTCGATGCCTTATACAAAACCAACCGATATATGCTGAGCAACGAAACTCTTCACCTCTACAATGGAGAGAATGACAAGCCGATAGCCTCATTCACATTCGATCGAAAGGGTGAAGCAAAAACAGACTAATCGCTTCTAAATCATCATTCATCGGGAATATTCCACAGTTAAACTTTTTGGACTTGCATCCTTTGAGTATTCTACTCAATTTAGCGACAGTAACCAAATCAGAATAAAACAATGCAACAAGAAAGTTCTCCGCAAATGCCATCACCACGCAATCATTCACTCATGATTGCCGTCATCTTCATTTTGGCTGGAGTCGTGATGCTGCTCGACCGCATCGGGCTGATTCATTACAACCTCTCCCATATCCTGCTATCGTGGCCCATGCTACTCATCATCATTGGTCTTTTCTCGCTCAAAAGAGAAAAGAAAAATATGGGTATCCTGCTGCTGGTCATAGGAGGCATATTCCTGATCAAACGCATTCTATGGGTGCTTCCTTCGGCACACGCCATCATTCCGCTGAACCACATCTGTGGTAAGTTCTGGCCTCTGCTTATGATTGTAGTGGGAGTGCTCATCTTGGTAAACAACAAACGCAAGCAACCCTATGTAGTCTATGGTCAAAAGCAGGGCAACACTGCCTTTACGGAAGCTCCTGCAGAGGGATATTTTCACAAGGAAAGTATCTTCAGCGGATCAGAGCATATCTTCCTTTCACCAGTATTTCGTGGCGGCAATATCTTCATCCTTTTCGGTGGGATTAAACTGGATTTGACTCACACGCAACTGCCGTTCGAGGATCAAGTGATATTGAATGTAAACTGCTATTTCGGTGGTTTGGAATTGTACCTCCCACAAAATTGTATCGTAGAATCGCACGTGCAAACGATATTCGGTGGAATGGAAGACAAACGCCGATATACCGTTACAGACACCATTTCCGGCAATAAGCTGATTATCACGGGCAATGTGATTTTTGGCGGTCTTTCGATGCTATAATCCTTTTTACCTCAGTATTCATGCGGCTACTTTCCATCAGCATCAAAGTTTTTCTATTCACGGTAGCATACACGGCAATATTATTTTTAATACTGCTTCCGCTCTCTGCCGATGATTTCATGATGCCGCTGATGTGGGGTATGGTCATTCACGGCATCATATTTGCCATTATCCATCATCGTTTCAGGCAAATGACACCTTACCTGAGCCTATCCGACTCTTGGTTTGCTCTGCGCATTCCCATAGGGCTGGCCATCGTATCGCTCTCTTCCATCTCCACCATTATAGGATTCTATCTGCTATTACCAGAACACTTTAAGCCACTATTGAATAGGATGGCTATATTGGCTTTTTGTGATTTCCTAATCACACTGCTACATATCTTCAACACAAAAAAGGAGAAAAGAGAAGATGAAGAAATGGGTACCGAAACAGAAACCGACACGGCTCTACTCCTCCAGACCGAAGAAACGGAAGTCAAGACTTATGATGACCATTTGGCAGTCAAAGACGGCAGCAAGATACAAGTTATCAAGGTGGAAGACATCACATATATCGAAGCCAACGGCGACTATATGATGATACACACCGACCGTAAAAAATTGATTAAAGAAGAAACCATGAAAAACCTGGAGGCACAGCTCGACCCACATCTATTTGTACGTGTGCATCGCTCATTCATTGTCAATGTGCGTGCCATCGAGCGTGTGGAACGATACGACAAGCAAAATCAATCTCTTGTGCTCAAAAACGGTGCGGCCATTCGTGCCAGTCTGAGCGGTTACAAACGCCTGCGCCAAACGCTGGGTATATAAGATGAAACAGGGCGAAGAAGACGAAAAGTGGATGCGATTAGCTTTGGAAGAAGCTCGTGATGCTGCGACCGAGGGCGAAATACCCATCGGAGCCGTGGTGGTATATCGCCCCGAAGGAAGCCTTGCCGGCAAATTGATAGCTCAAGCCCACAACCGCGTGGAGGCTCTGCACGACCCCACGGCACATGCCGAGATGCTGGCCATTACCACAGCCACCGAGTATCTGGGAGGCAAGTATCTGCCGGACTGCATCCTATACGTCAGTGTGGAACCCTGTACCATGTGTGCCGGAGCCATGCGCTGGGCACAGCTGAAACAGGTGGTTTATGGCATAGGCGAACCAAAATTCGGATACAGCCGGCTGGCTCCGCAAGCCCTACATCCCAAGTGTAAGGTACGTGGTGGCGTTTTGGCAGATGAAGCCGCCCGTATCATGCAAGACTTCTTTTCTTCCAAACGCTGACATAAAAACTATCACGAATAAACACCTACTATAAATTAATGAAAGTCATGAAAAAAATCTTATTACCACTCCTTATGGCAGCCTGCTGCCTGCTCTTTTCCTGCAAGTCCAAAGTAAACAAAACACCCGGCACAGCACTCGTATGGGATTCTGTGGTGCTAGATAAAGTAATCAGACCGGATGTTTCTTTTGCCGATACCACCGTGCGCTGCCACATCTATGTAAAAATGATTAACCCCATCTCTTTTGGCAACGACAGCACGCTATTGGCTTTGCGTAGGCTGATTT
>CAMFNC010000151.1 GCA_945965245.1 uncultured Porphyromonas sp.
AGGTTTGCTTTCGCAAAGAAAGAAACCAATACCAAAAACCTTCTTTTGCATATTTTAACCTAATAAACATCATATGTAATTTTATGAAGAAAGGATTACTATTCATTTCCATTCTGTTGATTCTATTGTCAGCGTGTTCCAAAAACCGACGTGACAATCTAATGGAAGAAACACTGACCATCACCTCAGACAAAGCTACGCTAATGGCCGATGGTACGGATATGGTTACTTTTTCAGTGACAAATCGTACCCAAAAGGACATAACATCCGACGTAGAAATCAAAGTAAATGAAGAAGTGCTACAAGGCAATACTTTCACCACAATCAAAGAAGGAGTCTATGAAGTGGTAGCAACTAAGGGCAAAATTGTTTCTAACACCCTCAAGATCACAGCACAGAAAAAAGAGGCCAAATTGCAAATCCAGGTGGATAAAGAGGTTTTTCTGGCAAATAGTAGCGATAAGGTTACATTTACTGTAAAGAAAATCGATGGAACTGACATTACGGATAGAGCCAAAATAATGGTTAACGGCATAATGTTGAGTGGTAACACATATGTAACCGGCAAGCCCGGTGAATACAAAGCAAAAGCTTTGTATGAAAATGACGAATCTCCAGAGATTACATTCTTTGCCAACGAAGTAAAAGACATTAACCTGATAGCAGATAATGTTAGTTTGGTTTTAGGCGAAAAAGACAAGATTACCTTTACCGTCAAAGAGAAATCGGGCGAAGATTTAACAAAAGAATCGGTTATTTATATCAATGATAAAGCCATCCAAGGAAACGTATATCAATTCACGGAAGTGGGAACTTATTTTGCCTATGCTCAATACAAAGGCAATCTTTCCAATAATCTCACGATCGAAGTAAAAGCTCCCACACAATACGGACTGACGATAACGGCTGCTAAAAACACATTCTTGGCCGATGGAGTAGATGCTGTAAACTTCATTTGTATCAATACCTTGGACAATAATAAAGATTTGACCAAAGAGGTCAAATTCTATGCCAATGGCAAAGAATTGAAATCCGATTTCTTAAAAACAACCACAGCCGGCACATATAACGTGACGGCCAAATTCAATAGCTATACATCCAACAGTGTGACCGTTAAAACAGACACAAAGCTCGTCCCCACACCTCACGTATATGCCGAAGACTTTACTGCCCTATGGTGTCAGTATTGCCCGCGCTTTTTGTTCATGATGGAAAAGGCCGGTAAGGACTTGCGCATATTGCCCATGGCCATTCACAGCGGAGATAAATTCGAAACCAAAGAGGTAAAAACCATCGGCACTTTCCTAAAAGTGGAAGGGTATCCCACAGTGATTGTCAATCGACACCCTATGTATAAGCTAAGCAGCAACTCCGTATCAGCCATTCTGAAATACCTGCCGGCAACCTCACCGGTGGGCGTAGCACTGGAAGTCACAGAAAATGGCTCAAGCGTGCATGCCGTGGCACACATCTACTCACAGAATGACATGGAAGACATCTCTTGTGTAGCCATTCTCTATGAAAACGGATTAATCGGAGATCAAACCAACTCGGTTTATCCCGAATACGGCAACCCGATAAAAGACATGGAACACAATCATGTATATCGCACCAGTCACGAAGGTCAGACTTGGGGCGAATCCATAACACTGAAAGCCGGGAAAGTGCTCAAAAAAGAGTTCGACTTTGACATAAAATCAGGTTGGAATGCTAAAAATCTGGGTGTTACCGTATTAATCACCAAAAAAGATCGCACCGTAATCAACGGCCAAAGAGCCAATGTAAACAGTGCCGCCGGCTACTAATTCAATATGTTTATGTTATTATTAAAAACAAACATCATCCATATGAAAAAATTAATTTTTATTTGTTGGGTATTCTTGGGCAGTCTTTTGGCCGTTCATGCCCAAAACATTCAGGTAGAAAACCTCAAGGGTCAGCAAGTAGTTTTTTCTGAAATCATCAAAGGAGACAAACCTGTAATCGTTTCTTTTTGGGCTACATGGTGCAAACCCTGCATGAACGAAATGGAGGCATTAAAAGACCTCAAAGAAGAATGGCAGGGAAAAGTGCGCATCGTATCCATTTCAATCGATGATGCCCGCTCCAAAAGTAAAGTCCCTTCGCTGGTAAAGGCTCGCAAATTTCCCTTTGAAATATATATGGACAGCAATCAGGATTTAAGTAAAAAACTGAATGTACAAAATGTGCCTTTCGTATTTATTTATCACCAAGGCAAACAAGTGTATAAGCACAGCGGATACAATCCCGGTGATGAGGATTATCTGATTAGCAAGGCATTGGAATACACGAAAAAATAAATCCTCACAAAGCATGAAGAAACAGATTATAATAGCATTATACGGACTGGGATTTTTTGCCCTGACCACATCTCTCAATGCTCAGGAAAAAAAGCAAACGGATTATGGCAGATTGCATGGCGGCATAGAGAGCAACTCCGCTTTTTATAAGAAGGACCCCGATGCAGCTGACCAAAAAAACTATGGCACGAATACCTATCTCAACCTCCAATATGAATACAAAAATTGGAATGCCGGCTTGCAATACGAGATTTTCGAGCCTCCCATGCGCGGCTTTTTCCCTGAACTGAAAGGCAATGCCCTGACCCAATACTTCATCAGCTACAACTCCTCCAAACTGAATGTCACGTTGGGCAGCTTCTATGAGCAGTTCGGAAGCGGATTGATGTTTCGTGCATATGAAGAGCGGGCTTTGGGGATAAACAATTCATTGCGTGGTATCAATGTCCACTATACTCCCACCGATTGGCTTCGCATAAAAGCCTTGGCTGGTCAGCCCAGAAGATATTTGGAATATGCAAACTCTTTCATGTATGGTGCCGATGCCGAGCTATCGCTGGCCAAACTATGGAACAAAGAAGCATCCTACGATGTAACTTTGGGTGGAGCTTGGATGCATCGAACCAACTTCAAAGAATTGCCCAACACCGATGATTTCCCTCAACTGAATCTCTATTCAGTTCGAGCAGGTTTCAATAAAGATCGCTTTAACCTGGGAGTGGAATATTCTGCCAAAGGGATGAGCCAGGCATACTCTCCGCTTGAAGGCTCGTTTGTGGCCGAAGCCGGCGATGCTCTGTTAATCAATGCAGACTACTCGGTGGATAATTTCGGCATTTCCACGGCATTCCGGCGTGTAGAGCACATGAATTTCTTGGTGGACAATCAACCCAAAATCATTTATATCCCCATGAACTATGTGCCGGCCATGACCAAGCAGCACAAATACACTCTCCCCTCACTATATCCGCACATCACACAGCCCGGCGGTGAAATCGGAGGTCAGGTGGATATTTTCTGGAACGTGAACCCCGATTGGATGGGACGCTATCCGCTCAAAATGAGTTTTAATGCCTCTCTTTACAATTCATTGGGCGACAACACAGAGCGAACCATGCCTTTCTTCGGTCGTAACGGCGAACAACTTTTCAATGAATACTCCATCGAATTTGAGAAACGTTTCTCCAGAGCTGTCAAATCCACATTGGGTGTATATTATCAAGATATGGTGTTTGAAGGCACTCGCTATAAATCTTTCACCGAAGTAGCAGACGTCTTGTGGAAAATCACTCCGCGTTTCTCTTGGCGCACCGAATTGCAGCACATGACCACCAAAATGAAAGAAAAAGGATGGATTTACGGATTGATGGAATTCGGCTTTGCTCCACACTGGATGCTTTTCGGCAGCGATATGTATAGCTATGGGGCTGAGAAAAAAGAGCACTTTTATAACGTGGGTGGCAGCTTCATTTGGAACAGCTTGCGACTCTCGCTCTCATACGGCAGGAATAGAGCCGGTATCACCTGCGTGGGAGGTATCTGCCGCTACACACCTGAATACACCGGTTTATTGGCATCTTGCTCATACGTATTCTGATTTCACTGAAATAACAAATTTCTTTAAAGACCGAACTCACCTCCCTGTGAGTTCGGTTTTTCTCATATCAAAAACACATGAAAAATTTTTATGTATAAATTGAATTTATTTTATAGAAGGCATAAATTTTTAGCAGTATCCGAAGCTCCTCAAATAACACACCATCATACATATCATTATATTTATATAAATGTGTGGCAACCACTCTTTTAATCCCGCACAATTGGCTATTTTTGCATCGGAAATAAATAAGACAACATATATATGATGACTTCTAAAGAAATACGCGAAAGTTTCAAGACTTTTTTCGCTTCTAAGCAACACCATATCGTACCCTCTGCCCCGATGGTAATTAAAGATGACCCCACACTGATGTTTACCAATGCGGGGATGAACCAATTCAAGGATATTATCTTGGGCAATAAGGAGGCGAAATTTCGTCGTGTGGCGGATTCACAGAAATGTCTGCGTGTGAGTGGTAAACATAACGACCTCGAAGAGGTGGGACGCGACACGTATCACCATACCATGTTCGAAATGTTGGGCAATTGGTCTTTTGGCGATTACTTCAAAAAAGAAGCCATTGCATGGGCATGGGAATATCTGACAGAAGTACTCAAAATAGATAAAGAACGACTCTACATTACCGTATTCGAAGGTTATGAACCGGAAGGACTGCAACCAGACAACGAAGCCGCCGGTTTCTGGTCCGAATATCTGCCCAAGGAGCGCATCTTATTGGGCAATAAACACGATAATTTCTGGGAAATGGGCGATACCGGTCCTTGCGGTCCCTGCTCCGAAATACACATTGACCTGCGCCCGGACGAAGAGCGCAAAAAGACTCCCGGCTGCGAATTGGTCAATCACGACCATCCTCAAGTGGTGGAGATTTGGAACTTAGTATTCATGCAATACAATCGCAAGGCCAACGGTTCATTGGATATGCTGCCGAACAAGGTTATTGATACAGGTATGGGATTTGAACGCCTCTGCATGGCCATACAGGGCAAAACCTCAAACTACGATACCGATGTATTCACACCCATTCTGGCAGCCATCAGTACACTGACAGGCATATCATACGGTGCCGACAAGGATTGCGACATTGCCATGCGTGTGATTGCCGACCATATCCGCACCATCGCTTTTGCCATCACAGACGGACAGTTGCCGGGCAATGCCAAAGCCGGTTATGTAATTCGTCGCATTCTGCGCCGTGCCGTGCGCTATGGTTATACATTCCTGGGGCAGCGCGAAGCCTTTATGTATAAATTGCTTCCCATCCTAATAGAAACAATGGGTGAAGCCTATCCCGAACTGCTGCACACACGCATGCTCATCGAAAAGGTAATCAAGGAAGAGGAGGACAGCTTCATGCGCACGCTGGAAACGGGTATCCGTCTATTGGAAAAGAAAATAGAGGAAACCAAGGAGAAAGGCGAAAAGCAACTCAACGGTGAAGATGCCTTTACGCTATTTGACACCTACGGATTTCCGTTGGATTTGACCCAGTTAATTCTGAGAGAACACGGTATGAATGTGGATGAGGCCGGATTTCAAGCACAGATGAACCTGCAAAAGGAACGTGCGCGCAATGCTGCCAATATAGATGCCACGGACTGGGTGATGCTCAAAGAGGGTGAAACCGTATTTGTGGGTTACGACCTGACCGAAACCGCCACGGAAATTCTACGATACAGACACGTGAAACAAAATAAGCAAGAGTACTATCAGGTGGTGCTCTCCACCACTCCGTTCTATGCCGAAATGGGCGGTCAGGTAGGCGATAGCGGTGTGCTGATGGATGCTACCGGCAAATGCTATGCTATCTATGACACCAAGCGTGAAAACAATCTGCCGGTACATCTGATGAAACAGTTACCGGCTAACCCCGAACAAACTTTCACAGCCAAAATCAATGAGGAAATGCGCATAGCAGCCGAGGCCAACCACACAGCCACGCACCTCCTGCACGAGGCACTGCGTGAAGTACTGGGTTCGCACGTAGAGCAGAAAGGCTCTTTTGTCAGCCCCGAAGTATTGCGCTTCGACTTCTCGCACTTTGCCAAACTGACTAATGAGGAAATACGCCGGGTGGAAAAAATTGTAAACAATCACATCCGCCAAGATTTCCCACGTGAAGAATTTAGAAATGTACCCATCCAAAAGGCGCGTGAAATGGGTGCCATGGCACTCTTTGGCGAAAAATACGGCGATGAAGTGCGTGTAATGAAATACGGCAATTCCATCGAATTATGCGGTGGCACGCACATTCCCTCCACGGGCATGATTGGAACTTTCCGCATCATCAACGAAAGTTCGATTGCCGCCGGTATCCGCCGTATCGAAGCTGTAACCGGTTCGGGAGCTGATGAATATCTGTATAATCAAGCCGATTTATTGACTGAACTAAAAATATTATTGGGCAATAACCCCATGCCAGCCAAGGCTCTGCAAAAAATACTGGACGAAAGCCAGCAGCTGCGCAAACAAGTGGCTGATATGAATAAGGCCCGCACCATCCAAATCAAACGCAATCTGCTGACGGCACAAGAGCACATCGGCGATAAAAGACTCTTTGTACTTACGGATGATATACCTGCCGATATGGTCAAAGATATTGCTTTCCAAATTGCAGGCGAAGTGCAAGAGCCATTCTGTTTCTTGGCGGCCACCCAAGAGGATGGCAAGCCTACACTTACGGTAATGCTGAGCAAAGACCTTACAGAGCAGTTTAATGCCGGAAACATCGTGCGCAGTGCAGCCAAAGCTATCCAAGGCGGTGGTGGTGGTCAGCCTCACTTTGCCACGGCTGGCGGTAAAAATGCAGCCGGTCTGCCGGATGCACTTACTGCCATGAAAAAGGAACTCGGATTGGCATAACCTGCATATGTCCGTCATCCGCTATTTATCTTCCATATGCGAACTCAAAGAGCTTATCGGAGTACAATACGGCCCCGATAAGTTCTTTGCCTTTGTAAGCAACAAGGTAGCAAAGATTTACCCATCGCTCATTCCGGCCAACTCCTTCAAGATAGCACAAGATGAGAACGATAAGCATATCCATACAGCCATTCGTATGTGGCAATATTTGCTTCATCAAGGGGCGGAACGCAGAAGTTCCATTCTGGCCATAGGTGGTGGAGCTGTAACGGATTTATCGGGCTTCGTGGCATCCACATATATGCGTGGCATCGCTTCCATCTATGTGCCCACCACCCTGCTGGCAATGGTGGACGCCAGTGTAGGAGGGAAAACAGCCATCAATTTGGGTGGAATCAAAAATCCAATAGGCACTTTTCATGAGCCTACAGAAGTCTGGATTTGTCCGGAGCTATTGCACTCTCTCCCCAGACGTGATTTGCTGAGTGGATATGCCGAAATCATCAAACAGTCTGTTTTGGCAGGCGGCGATATGTTCGTGCATCTGATGAATACGGATCCATTGAGCCAAGAAATGGATTGGCTCACTTTTATTCGTGAAAATATTGCTTTTAAGCAATCTGTGATTTCGGAAGATGTGGAGGAACGCAAGGGATATCGGGTGCAGTTAAACTTGGGGCATACCATCGGCCATGCCATTGAAGCCATGAGTATGCAGCCGGAAAGACCTTTTGGCCAACCTGTGCTGCATGGCGAAGCCGTAGCGGCCGGATTGATATGCGAACTTTATTTATCGGCATTGCAATCGAATGGCTCCACGGCTCTGGTGCGTGAAGTGATGGCTTTGTGCAGAAACTTATACCGCCCCATCCCCATTTTGTGCAAACATCTGCCCGAATTGATAAAAATCATGTATCACGACAAAAAAAACATTTCTAAGAAAATAAACTTCGTTTCCGTGCAAAATCCGGGCAGTTTTACTCTGATGGAGATAGAATCTGAAGAAAACATCAAAGAAAGTTTGGATTTTTACCGCGAAACATTTGGTTAAAATAATATTTTTACTACCTTTGCAACGCTTTCGGGATGTAGCTCAGTCCGGTTAGAGTACTCGTCTGGGGGGCGAGTGGTCGCTGGTTCGAATCCAGTCATCCCGACTCAAAGAGCGCAAAATATTTTATAATATTTTGCGCTCTTTATTTATAGCTAAAAGAACATCGTTTATTCTCTTTTTACGGAATTATCGGTATCTTTATCCATGATAAATAATTCACATATGTGTACAAATCAAAGTAAATATCTGGTCTTGGATGGAAAAACTATGTCCAAAACCATTCGTGAAGAACTTAAAACCAAGGTGGAAGCCCGTAAGGCTGCCGGCAAAAAAATTCCACATCTATCGGCCATATTGGTTGGTCACGATGGCGGTAGTGAAGCCTATGTGGCCTCCAAAATGAAAGCCTGTGAAGAAATCGGATTCAAGAGTTCTCTAATTCGTTTCGATGAAGACGTAACGGAAGAGCAGTTGATGGCTTGTGTGCAAAAACTGAATATCGATCCGGAGATTACCGGCTATATCATACAATTACCCCTTCCCAAACATATCAATGAGCAACGCATCATCGAAAGTGTAAATCCAGAAAAGGATGTGGATGGCTTCAACCCCATCAATGTGGGACGCATGAGTATCGGATTGCCTGGTTTCGTTTCTGCCACCCCTCAAGGGATAATCGAACTGCTGCGCAGATATAACATCGAAACCAAAGGCAAGCATGCGGTGGTTTTGGGCAGAAGTAATATTGTGGGCAAACCCATGGCACAACTTCTGCTGCAAAAGGGCACACCGGGAGACTGTACCGTGACCGTATGCCACAGCCGTACTCCCAATATCAAAGAGATTTGCCGCAAAGCCGACATCTTAGTGGCAGCACTCGGACAACCTCTTTTCGTGAAAGCCGATATGATTAAACCAGGAGCTGTGGTTATTGACGTGGGTACTACCCGTGTGAAAAACGATAGCGTTCCGAGTGGTTTCAAACTAACCGGCGACGTTGATTTTGCAGAAGTTGCTCCACTCTGTTCGTATATCACCCCGGTGCCGGGTGGCGTAGGGCCGATGACCATCGCATCGCTTATGATGAACACACTGATTGCGGCAGAAAGAGCTGATAAGGCATAAGCAATCTTCATTACATCGGATACATCTCTTATCTATATGGAAAGCCATCTACGCAGACTGCCCCACCCCATTATGTTCGTGGGTACGGGAAGCGATGTGGGTAAAAGCATTATTGCCACAGCCATCTGTCGCATACTGAAAAAGGACGGCTACAATCCTGCTCCTTTTAAGGCACAGAACATGGCACTGAATTCCTATGTAACGCCGGATGGATTGGAGATCGGGCGTGCACAAGCGGTGCAGGCCGAGGCTGCCAGTATCCCATGTAGTTCAGATATGAATCCGATATTATTGAAGCCCAATTCAGACCACACTTCGCAAGTCGTATTGAACGGTAAACCGATTGGCAATCGCTCGGCATACGATTATTTCCGCGATGATACAAAAGGACGCAAGGAACTCAGAGATGCCGCATGTGCCGCATTTGATCGCTTGAGTGCTCAGTTCAACCCTATTGTAATGGAGGGAGCGGGCAGCATCAGCGAACTGAACTTGGCCGCAACCGACATCGTGAATATGAATATGGCTCAATATGCCAATGCCTGCACCTTCTTGATTGCAGACATCGACCGCGGTGGCGTATTTGCATCGGTATATGGTTCCATCATGTTGCTGTCTCCCGAGCAGCGAAAGCTCATCAAAGGTATTCTTATCAATAAGTTCAGAGGCGACCTGCGTCTTTTCGACGAAGGACGTAAAATTTTGGAGCAAATTACTGGAGTGCCCGTAATTGGGGTTGTGCCAGTTTTCAAAGATATTCACATCGAAGAGGAAGACTCTGTGGCCCTTGCTCAAAAAGCAGTTACTGCCGACATCGGTAAAGTAAATATTGCAGTAATTCGCCACCCTCAGCTATCCAATTATACCGATCTGAATAGACTGGAGATGGACGAAAGAGTGCATGTATTTTACACGTATAACTCCGATGAACTCTCAAAAGCCGATATCATTATTTTACCAGGTACCAAAAGCACCCTTTCTGACCTTCGGGATTTGCACAATGCCGGATTGGCGCGCACCATTTTGCAATGCCACCGCGACGGCAAAACCGTATTGGGCATCTGTGGAGGGTATCAGATGATGGGCGTAGAGGTAACTGACCCGGACCATGTGGAAGGCGAATTGGAAAGGGTTTCCGGACTGGGATTGCTACCGGTTACCACTGAAATGATTGGCGAAAAAATTACACGCCAAAGCAAATTCGTCTTCATCCCCACACAACAACCTTGCGAAGGGTATGAAATCCATATGGGTCGCACCACTCCAGTAGAGAATGCGCAAACCACTCCACTCAATCGAACCGATCAATGCACAGAAGGATATATGACAGACAACCGCACGATGGGTACATATATGCACGGTATTCTGGACAACGGTGCTTTCATAGATTATTTGCTGGCTCCATATCTTTCTTCCAATAAGACAACGGAAACAGAAAGCTACAATCAATACAAAGAGCGTCAATATGATTTATTGGCGGAGCATATACGCAAATATGTGGACATCGAAAAACTTTACCAACTCATCCAAGCCTAATGATAAATGGACACGGTGATGATCTCTATCGCTATCGTCATTTGAGCAGCAAAGAGATTATCAACTTTAGTAGCAATGTATGCGCCGGCACCAATCGCCAAGGCTTAGAGGAGTATCTGCAAAAGATGCTCCCCATCTTTATAGGAGAATATCCAGAACCGGAACCCTATCAATTGGCAGAGCGACTGGCACTGTATCATGATGTTTCTACCCAAGAAGTACTTGTAACTCATGGTGCTACCGAAGGTATCTATCTGGTGGCACAGGCTTTTTCCGGGAAAAACTCCGCCATCCTGCAACCCACATTCAACGAATATGCCGATGCAACCAAAGTATTCGGCCATCAAGTTTCATCTTTCTTTTCATTGGGCGAAATACCGGATAATGCTGATTTGGTCTGGCTCTGCAACCCCAATAATCCCACCGGAAGGGTTTGGGATATCCCCACATTGCGATTTCTAATAGAATCGCACCCGGATATTCTTTTCGTAATCGATCAGAGCTATGAGTACTTTACGGAAAAAGGGCTTTTTTCGTCTGCCGAAGCCGTGTATTGGGACAATGTAATCCTTTTGCATTCCATGACCAAACGATATGCTATTCCGGGCATCCGACTTGGTTATATCACAGCTAACGCCATATTACTGAATAAAATCAGGGCTATACGGATGCCTTGGTCTGTCAATGGAATGGCCATCACCACCGGTATGTATTATCTCGAGCAAAATTTGCCTATCACTTTGGATGTTCGTGCGCAGATTTTAGAAGGAAAGCGATTGGCCGAAAAGCTTTCCAAAATAGATGGGTTGACCATCGAACCTTCAGACACTCATTTTTTCCTGGCTCACTACGAATATATGACTGCGGCTCGGCTGAAAGAACAGCTTTTGGTTCAAAATGGATTATTAATTCGGGATGCTTCCAATTTCGTAGGATTAAATTCAGGACATTTTCGCATTGCAGCTCAATTGAAGGAACACAACGACAAACTCATTACGGCCATCCGACACATCACAAAATGATAGCTCCCGCTCCCGTTATTGCCATTCCTCTGGTCACCGCCATTTATATGATAGCTGCCACCGTATTAGATTTGCGGTATCGAGACCCTTATATCAATTGGCACCCGATTGTATTGATGGGGAAAGCCATTTCCATATTCGAACAGAAGTTCAATCATGGTAAAAACCGGTACCTAAAAGGTATTTTATCTACACTTATCCTGACAATAGGTACCATAATCTTATCCACAGCCATCGTTATGATATGGACATTATTGGCTTGTGATGTTCTGAAGCTGGGGATTTACGCCACGCTAATAATATACTTAATGGGGCTTGTAACCTGCATAACCGCTTGTTTTTTTTCTCTTTCCGGTGGCACCCTGATATATGAAGTAAGCCAAGTTTTTCATGCACTGGAAGTTTCCTTACAGAAAGGTCGGATACGAGTGGCACGCATCGTGGGGCGTGACACTTCGCAACTTAACGAACAAGAAGTACGCACGGCCGCATTGGAAACCTTAAGCGAAAACCTGAGTGACGGCATCGTGTCTCCGCTCTTTTGGTGCGCACTGCTGGGTCTACCCGGTATGCTGACCTATAAAATGA
>CAMFNC010000152.1 GCA_945965245.1 uncultured Porphyromonas sp.
AGCCAGAGGCAGGCAGGATGCCATGACGAGTACAATGATTGCAATCTGATGAAAAAGCGTTTTCATTCGGTGTAAACTTAGAAAAGCGATCACATTTCCGATACGAAAATGTCTCGCCAACCACTAATTTAATCAAAGTTACAATATTTAATATTAGCTTTGAATAAACTAAAGTAAATCCAAGAAATGAAATCCATTGATCGCAAGCTTGTAACCCGCATTTTCATCATTATCATGGTGCTCTTGGCAGTGGCAGCCGTAATCAGCAGTTTCTTCCTCAATGAGATGCAGTGCTATGTTGTCTATATGGGATTGGCATTACTGGAGCTTAACCTCCTTTTTGTGCTACTCTTTTTGCGTCGCAACCTGCGCCGATAGACTACGCCGATACACCGTCAGACATAATAAACCCGATATTTCCAAGCGAAATATCGGGTTTATTATTGGAGATAATGGAGCGTTCACTATTCAGCTATATAGTTTTCACCGTTAGAGTCTTTTCCCTCTTTGTGATTCTGTTTTTCGCACTTGAGGATAAATTTCAGTACCAAACAGCCAATAATGCCGGAAGCAATTGTACCGGCAAAGATACCCATCTTGGCCTCATTGAGTAAATTGTCGAAACCATGTACCCCATACGACAGGTTGGCTATAAACAGCGATACCGTGAAGCCGATACCACCGAAGATGGATACACCGAACAAATTGGCAGGGGTCATACCTTTGGGTGCATTGCAGGCCTTGGTCTTAATGCTAAGCCATGTAAAGCCAAAGATACCCAGCGTTTTGCCCACCAAAAGACCCAAGAAAATGGCCAGGGGAATACCCATGATTTGGTCTGCGGTCACGCCTCCCAGCGTTACACCGCTATTTACGAAAGCAAAAAGCGGCAGCACAAAGAAGTTTACAAACGGCGTCAGCTCGCCCTCGATACTCTGCAAAGGACTGATGGCACCGGCAGAGCGATGACGGATGGTATTGATAACGTGTTGCTGACCTTCCGACAGCACCAGCGCATGCTCCTTGGTGCGGTGTTCTTCGCGTGGCATAATCTCCAGCAGACGGCGCAGCTCTTTGGGCAAATCCAGCAAATGTGTTTTGGGTCTTGCCGGCACACAGAAAGCCAGCAGTACGCCGCTGATGGTGGCGTGCACGCCACTCTCTATAAAGAGCGTCCATATGATGAATCCCATGATATAATAGAAGTAATTGCTCTTGATGCCAGCTTTACCGCCCAGAAATACGATGAGTAGCAGCACCAGACTGATGAGCAGCGGCGTGAGTGAAAATTGCGTGGAGTAGAAGACTGCTATCACAATAATACCGCCGATATCGTCCACCACCGCCAACGCCGTCAGGAAAATCTTAAGGCTGTGGGGCACGCGTTTGCCCAAAATGCTGAGCACCGCCAGCGCAAAAGCTATATCCGTGGCCATGGGAATGGCTGCACCCAGCGATGAGGGAGCCTCGTGGCAGATGGAGAAAAATACCAGCACAGGCACAATCATACCACCACAGGCTGCGATGATGGGCAGTAGTGCCTTTTTGAATGAAGATAATTCTCCCACCAGCACTTCCTGTTTGATTTCTAATCCCACCAAGAAAAAGAATACGGCCATCAGCGCATCATTGACAAACTGCAAGACGGACATGCTGTGACCGTTGTGTTCGAAGAAACTGTAATCTCCGATACTTAGTGTGATTTTTTGATTGAGGAAGAATTGATAGGCATCGTTCCAAGAAGAATTGGCCAGTATAATAGCCAAGATGGCGGCACTGAATAATAATACAGAACCATTGGGACGCATGTTTTCAAGACTCCTTAGCGGAACCAACATGCGAGACATTACATCATTTTTCATTATTCGTTGATCGTCTTTATAAATATAGCGGTCTTTGGCAACCTGATAAAGGAGAAAGGATTGATGAACACCAAGCGGTGTATCGTGATGAAAAAGAGTTTTCCCCTTTTGATTTTGCAAAAATACGACATATCTGTTAATGTATCACCTATTTGCGAACCGTAATTTAGTCAAATTGTCGTTTTGCCTGCAGATTTTGTATCATCTTGCGCTTCAGACCACCGTTTTATGAAATTCCCATACCACACCTTTCGTTGCCTTGGCAATGCCTATGACGTAATCCCCCAAAAGAAGGTTGCGCCGAAACAAAAGTTCCGACACAACCTCTCTTATTCAATCCTATTTACATGAGTTTAATGTAAATATCAAGTCTTAATGTGCAGTCTATTATTCGATGATTATTCTCCAGCCTTTATTTTCCAAAATCGCTTCTGTTTCATCCTTGGTCACTTCTTTTGAACCCGGACAATTTTCGACAAAGCACTTGTTGATACCGGTTCCTTTTCGATTAGGCAATGAATCGAAAAGTTTGGTCAATCCTTTTTTGTCGAAAGCGTTATGAGACAAACTCAAATACCACAGAGAAGTACAGGTGGAAACATCCAATTGGCTGATTTGATTTCGCCAAAGATATAATTTCTCCATTTTTTTACAACCGGTCACATCCACAGTCGTTAGTTTAGAAGCGTTCTTCCTGCCGCATGCAGATATAGAAGCTAAATTTGCACAGTCTTTTAGTACCAACTTAGATAAGTTTACATTATAGTCAGCTGCATGTTTGAGTATTCCACAGCCGGTCAAATCCAATTCTGTTAATTGAGGATTTTCGCAAATATCCAATTCTTCGATTTGCGTACAACCTCGGGCATTGACTTTATTCAACTTTTTACATCCGGAAATATAAAACCCTTTCGCTTTAAACGATTGGTCTATACTCACAGACAATAAATTATCGTTTGCAAGGCTTAATCTTTTGAAATCGCCATATAATCTCACCGAATAACCTTCCGCCGTTTTCCCGTTTTCGATTGTAAAACGGAATGTATTATTATGATTATTCTTGTCAATGATTTCTTTCTGTTCTTTTATCCCATTGTTATTGGCATCCACCCAACCCGTTTTTTCGGGGTCGGCCAGTTCACAAATATATATATATTGATAAGGTGAATTATCATACACCAGGGTTACGCCCGGCTCTGTCGGCTCAACGGGTATCTGCTTTCCCGGTGTCACCGTCCAATGCTTGGCTTGAGCAGCCTTGAGATCTGCTTCAGTAGGTTCGGCAGGATTCTCTTCGAAGTGTGCGGTGGCTCGGTCGGATGCCAAACGATGGGGCAGAGCTTCTATAATCTGATGAAGAGATGATGCCGACAATTGGTTTTTGCGACAAGATAACTGCATGATTTTTTTGCAGGAGGAGATATCCAATGCGCTCAGTTTGTTGTCGTCGCAATCCAAGCCGAGCAAAGCCACGCATCCGCTAAGGTTTAATGTGGCGAGTTTGCCATCATTGCATTGCAGGGTCTGCAATTGCGCACACCCACTTACATCCAGAGCCTCCAATTTGGTTAAGGATTGAATGGAGAGTTCGCCTATCGGATTGTTTTTACAGATGAGTTTTTGCAGAGCAGACGTTTCTTTGGTTTTCAACTCTTTGATGGAATTATTGCTGCAATCCAGCACTGCCAATTTGGGCAGGTAACTCACATCCATCCGGGTTAATTTATTGCCGGAGCATTTCAATTCCTTCAGTGACAAACATTCTTGCACATTCACTCCCGTCAATTGGTTGTCACCGCAGTCCAAAGTCAGGATGCTGCCATAGACGGATACCGTGCGTGCACTTGTTTTGTATGTGTGAGGTTTGCCATACTGTGGCACGGTTTCACCGGCTTCGGGTATGCCATTATTATTAAGGTCTATCCACACGTTGGCGGGGTTGCTCTCTTCGGCCGTCAGCGTCAGACGAAGATAGCCACCCGATGGCTGTGATCCGGTCAATGTGATTTTTCCGTTCAGAGGCGTAATGGTCCACTTTTTCTCACGTCCCAAAGCGATATCGTCGCCGGAGGGTCGTGCCGGATTTTTATCAAATAACGCCAATGCCTTATCCTCCTGTTTTCGCAGAGGCAAACCCTTAACA
>CAMFNC010000153.1 GCA_945965245.1 uncultured Porphyromonas sp.
CAATTAAACACATCGTTATGAAAACACTACTTCTTCATCTTTTAAGTTTTTAGCATCTCTCCCTACACTGTAGTTTGTTTATCCGAATTAAACAATTGGTTCCGTTTGCATAAAAACCATTAAGACTATCAACACCATAAAGATAACAAACTTTCGCTCAAAAAACTTCCCGAAAAAACAAAAAACAGGCACTTTTCTGTACTAAAAAATCTTTTTGCATGTTCCATTTTGTCTGGTTCTGTAGCATTTCATATAGTGAACACAAGAAAATATACTTTCTGCTCATTTTTTTATTTTTGCGCAAATAATTCGTGTCTTATTTTGCAAGAAAAATAGCGTAACTTTGTTTGACTGCCAATCTGAAATCTAGCCTAATGTTGCACTTTATCATTTCCGTTCTACCCATTGTTGTCTGTCTGTTTTGGATTATCTCTTTATCGGCAAAAAGGTCGTCTAATCTTCCAAAACGCTATCTGGTCGTATTCTTTTGTATCTCCGTTGTCAATTACTTTGTCCACGCCACATTTTTCAATAATCAGTACGAATTATTCGCTTTCATGGATAATCTGTGGGTTTTCACCTCGTTGGCTGGCTATCCGCTTTATTACTACTACGTGCGATTGCTTACCTGCGATACCCACATACGCTGGCGCATCGTGGCAGGGCTTTTACTCCCGGCCGTATTACTATCACTATATTCGTTTGTCATCTATTTCGGGATGTCGGCCACAGAGTCGGATATTTTCATTCACGGAGTCATGTATCATGAACTGGGATATACCCGGCCTTACCCCATGATGGTACAGTTGCAAATTTACCGTCTGTCGGCATTTAAAATCATCTTCATCATCCAATTGACAGCCTGTATTTATTTGTGTTTCAGACGAATAAGAATCAACCTTGCAAGAGTAAAAACCACTTATTCCTGTCTGGAAGGCAAGGATCTGAAAACCACCAAATGGGTGCTTTACGCTCTGATATTCGCCTCCTTGATTTCTTTTTTATCAAGTTTGATTGGCAAAGATTTCTTTGTGGATAAAAATATTTTGCTCATCATCCCATCGCTGACTCATTCTCTCTTCTTATTCTTTATCGGATATGCCGGATACAAACAAGACTTTACCGTGGCGGATTTGCTGCATGAAGAGCAAAAAAAGGTGGTGAATGACAATCTCTCGGCCTATGAATACACACTCGGTTTATATACAGCCGAAGATCTGGAACATATCGTATTAGCAGAAAACTTATTTATCAATCCCGACTTCAGATTATCAGACTTGGCCACCAAGCTAAACACAAACCGAACCTATTTATCTCGCCTGATAAACCAAGAACTGCACACCAACTTTTGCGATTGGATCAATTCTCACCGAATTGTATATGCCAAGAAACTGTTTTCAGATTTGGCTTATCAGAAAATACCGATGCAAGAAGTAGCCGAGAAATGTGGATTCTCAAGTTTAAGTTCGTTTTACCGAATATTCAAGGAGCACGAAGGTATGCCTCCGGGGCAATATCGAAAAAAAGCGACCGCTGGAATAATGCATTAAAGTATCGGCGAGAATATACGAACCAAAGAACGCTTAAATCGCCGGATAAGTGAGCGCGATTGCCACTCCGCAAGGTTAATTTCGTGACACAGGGAAAGATCTTTATGAAAATCATGGCTCAGCCGGTTTGTGATACGCGCATCGTATATGACGGCACTAAACTCAAAATTATGCTCCAAGCTCCTAAAATCCATATTAGCTGAGCCAATAGTGGATATTTCTCCATCTATCATCATCAGTTTGCTATGCAGGAAGCCGGTACGATAAAGCACAACATGTACCCCGGCATTCAACAGATTATCATAATACGATTCGGATGCAAAACCGGTGAGCCACGAATCACTTTTCTCCGGCAACATAATCCACACTTCCACACCGGAAAGAGCCGCCGTGATCAACGCATTCTCAAGAGTTTCAGTGGGCAAGAAGTAAGGTGTCTGGATGTAGATAAATTTCTCCGCCCGCAAAATGGCTGCCGTAAAAACTTGGTCGATGGTTCGCCAAGCATCAATAGGGCCACCGGGAATGTATTGTATCTTGATGCCATCCGGATTGTGACGCATGGGCTCCCACTCATTAGAAAAACTACTGTCGATATTGATTACTCGTCTGGAGACCACATACCAATCCAATAAAAAAACACTCTGCACACCGGCCACAGCAGGCCCAGTAAGCCGAAAATGACAATCGTTCCAATGCTCATTGTTTTTCAATCCAGAACGATACCGCTCCGCGATATTCATCCCCCCGGTATAAGCCACTTTACCATCCACCACAATGATTTTACGATGATTGCGATAATTTACTGTATTGGCAAACACAGGAAAGGCAACCGGCATAAAAGGATATACCTGAATACCCTGATTGCGCAAGCGAGTCCACAAACGATTACGCACACCCCAAGAACCCACATGGTCATATATTATCCGCACTTTGACGCCTTGAGCCGTTCGTTCTTCTAAAATCGAAATGAGTTCTTCTAAAATCGGACTTTCCTCGAAGATATAACTCTCTATGTGTATGTGTTTGCGAGCGGATGCAAGGTTCTTTTTTAGCGCATCGAAAAAGTCAGCTCCACGATGATAAATCTCCACCTGATCAGCAGAGAGCACAGTGCTATCGGCATTGTTTTTGATTAAATCCTGCAAACCTTTCCATCGGGCGGTATTGTATTGATAAGAGTTTGTCCATACCTCCGACGCTATCTTGGGTTTCAGACTGATACGCCGATAAATACGTTTGCTGATAATATGACGCCTGCGCTGATTTTGACCAAAAAGAACATAAATAAAAATCCCCACAAAAGGCACGAAGCCAATGACCAGTATCCAAGCCAAGGCTTTGAGCGGATTCCGATTTTCACTCAACACAATAACTATCAAACTGATTACCGTAATCAGATAGAGAGCCATGAACCAAGGAGCAAAGCCGGAAAGCATCCTAAAGAAATTGGAGATTAAATCATCACCTACCAAAAAGAAGGAAGAGGAAATTCAACCTGGCACTCACCCACATTTCTGAGGCCTGCCCGTAAGGGTCGGATCGTTTGGTACTGAAGATGTCATTGAAATTATAGTTGAAACGGGCTTCTGCCTCGACTATAAACCGGCGCCCCACAACGTAACCTGCACCCAAACCTCCAGTCAGCCCCCATGAAAATTTATTCACCACAGGCATTTGATGCCGCAGAGCTTCCGCTTCGGTAAAATCTCCTGCAGAATGGGTTATCTTATCGCCCATCAGATAACCCAACTGAGGCCCTAAATTCACGAAAAATCGGGCATTTTTCTTTTCAAGATACAGATGAGTCAGCATGGGAACCTGCACATGCACAAGATTTCGGCCAAAAGATTTGGCTTGGTCATCGTAAACCTCAGTCCAACCCTGTTCGCTGTAATTGGCTTCGAGCTGCAAACTGCAATGATTTTCCACATCCCAACGCAGCATGAAACTCCCCAATTTCCCAATATGCAACTTTTGTTGCACCTTGGGAATGAAAATCATTTCTTCCAAATGGGTACCACCTCCTAATCCGATCCAAAGCTTTTGGTTGAAATCGGATCGCTGTGCAAAGGCCTCAATACTTCCAATATAAGAAGCAAACAGCATGATGATGCCCAACGGCAGACGAAATGCTCTTATCATAATGAAGTCTTGGTAATGGTGCCGTCCGGATTGTAAGACACAAAGAATACATTCTGATTCACAAAGCCATTTTTGTCAGATCTTCTGCGAAATTTAAAGTCACTTTGAACACCATCGGAAGGAATTTGATAACTGTATTTCAAGAAATCCGGCCCATACGAAGCCAATGCTCGAATAAAATAGCGAGCCACATCGTAACCGATAACACCATAACGGGGAAAAGAATTCATCAACTGATGACCATACCAAGCCTGATACCTGCCAACAAAGTCTTTTACAATGGAATCATTGACATCCATATAAAACGAAGAATAAATCGTGGTATTGAATTTGTGCATCCGCTTGATGTCACTCGCATTGAAAGACTGCCAGCGCGGGGATGCAAATATACGGCATTGTGCCTTGGCCTTCTCCAATTTGTTGAAGATACTTCTGGCCAGTGCTGGTGTCTGATTGGCGGGCACTATGACTGTCTTTTCGGAAATAGACATCCATGCCTCGTTATCCGAAAGACTCACTTCCGAAAAATCCATCTCTTTACTACCCATTCGTTGCTTCAGATAGTTATAAAAAGGGTCGTTTCTCTGATTATCGGCATACACCAAGCGAATCTGATACCCCTTGTATTGCTGCATAAAAGCCGAGAACACATCCTTATAAAGCTGATTCTGCGGAGAGTTTACCTGATAGACATTCGAGCCATATGAAGACACCTCATCACGCGAACTGAAAGGCACCACGTAAATCGTCTGACGATTCAGTGAACGAGCCATGGCTTCAATCCGGTCATCGCCGGTACCACCAATAACCAAATCACGGTCTTTCATGACACCACTATTAATAATATCCGCCACATCGGCATGCGAAGAACCATCTTTAACCACCAGATCCACCGATATACCAGTTTTCTTCATATCCAACAAGCCCATCAGGAAGCCTTCATAAAACTCCATATACTTTACTGCACCGCCTTTGACCAATGGTAGCACCAACCCTACACGGAGTACATCCCGTTTGGGAGAAACCATCGGGGACACATATTTCTCTTCGTCCTCTTTTTGTACATTTTGAGCCAACTTGCCTTTTGAGGGGATGATAATAATGTCTCCCACCCGAAAGTTCTGCGGAGTAAGACCCGGATTGGTAATCATCATCAGTTCTT
Source organism: uncultured Porphyromonas sp. (assembly GCA_945965245.1). GTDB lineage: Bacteria > Bacteroidota > Bacteroidia > Bacteroidales > Porphyromonadaceae > Porphyromonas. Next base: position 4,858 of record CAMFNC010000153.1, read on the forward strand.
CGGATACACCATATTTCTTACACACACCATAGAGCGTTTCGCCTTTGGCTATCACGTGTTTTTTTTCATCATCATGCTGCGCCACAGCATTTACCGATCCTTTAACCGGGATTCTGAGTTTTTCTCCTATTTTGATGGTATCCTTGGCAGAAGGATTCAGATTATAAATCTCTTGTATGGTTACTTTGTATTTTTTAGCAATCGAATAGACCGTTTCTTGCGGCTGAACGGTATGGGACAATGTGTTTTGAGCATTCACATTCCACGACAGCACAGCCACCACGAAAAATATAAAAATGCGATTACCGAAAAATCTTATTGCATTCATGCGATTCTCTGTTGATTGACAGCTACAAATTTATAACTAAATGATGAGTTTCTGAAATATTATTCCGGATATAGAAGGCTTTTGACAGAGCCGATGTAAATATAAAACAATAAGAGACTGTCGTTTGGGGAGGTTAATCCCTTGACAGTCTCTTATCGTGTAGCCCATAGGAGAGTCGAACTCCTCTTTAGAGAATGAAAATCTCTCGTCCTAACCGATAGACGAATGGGCCAAGCACAGCTGTAATGACAGCGAAATGTTTTTTTGTTGAAATGAAGCCTTATTTTCGTTTGGGACGAAAAGGTCAATCCACTATTGGGATTTACGCTTGAGCCAAACGATTCAAGTTCTTAGCCAACTTAGATTTCAAATTAGCAGCCTTGTTCTTGTGAATTACATTTCTCTTGGCAAGGCGATCAAGCATGGAAGCCACCTTCGGCAGCATTTCTTGAGCCTCTGCCCGATCCGTCAAAGCACGGAACTGACGAACGGCATTACGCATCGTGCGAGCGTAATAACGATTATGCAGACGGCGCGCGTTGATTTGGCGAATTCGTTTGATAGATGACTTATGATTTGCCATTGTTCTGTTTTTTATTATTTATTATTCGTAGCCCATAGGAGAGTCGAACTCCTCTTTAGAGAATGAAAATCTCTCGTCCTAACCGATAGACGAATGGGCCTCCTAAGCTGCCTGATTGGCTTTAGCGATTGCAAAGATAGCACTTTTCGCAATTCCACCAAACATTCAAATGAAAAAATTCATCCAAATTGCACTTCAAACAGCAAGTTATTTATCTAAGAAGTTCTCTTAACGCCTGATTCAGAGAGGTATAAACAAATTCAAAACCTGTATTCTGAATTTTTTCGGAAGAGACTCTTGTTCCGTTGAGAAGTGTGGAAGATATCTCTCCGAAAACAAATTCTACCATTTTCTCGGGCATCGCCACCCGAAGATGATTACCACCCATGGCATAAGTGAGAGCATAGCTAAACTGATCATTGGTCAGAGGAGAAGGCGAAACGGCATTAAACGTACCGCTCACATCCTGCCGCTCTATGGCGTGCACAAACATTCCACACAAATCATCCACATGTATCCAATTGACAAACTGACGTCCGTTGCCCAGCGGTATAATCAATCCCATTCGCGCCGGAATCTCGGCCTTGGGAAAGAATCCGCCGGCAGAAGAGAGCACCAGCCCCGAACGCAGAATTACCGTTCGGATGCCCAACCGCTCCTCGAAACGATGTGCTTCATTTTCCCACAGTCTGCACACTTCGGCCAAAAAGCCCTCACCTCGCGGACTTTCCTCATGGAGAATTTCCATACTGGTATGATTGCCATAAAACCCGATGGCAGAAGCTGAGATAAAGGTCTTCACATGATGTTCCATCTTTTTGAGACGGTCAGAGAGCATTCGTGCCGTAATCACACGACTACGAATAATCTCACGTTTGCGCGACGGACTCCACCACGTGGCACAGATGTCTGCACCCGCCAGATGCACAATGGTATCGGCCATCGCCAACGGGCGTTCGTCCACTTTTTTTTGCTCCGTATCCCATCGGTAGATACCCCCCTGCGGAAAGATACCGCGCCCTAATGTATCGCTATGGGTCAGCCATATTACACGATGCCCGCGAGCTTGCAGATGTTCGGTCAGACGCTGTCCCACCAGGCCGCCACCTCCGGTAATCAAAACGG
>CAMFNC010000154.1 GCA_945965245.1 uncultured Porphyromonas sp.
GTGATACGATTCGGTTTCGTCTTAAATTTGTGATATTTTGACGTAAATTTGTATATCTCGCTTTTTTTCTGTTTCTTAGCGCAGTATTAATGAAAAAGAAGCATTTTACAATAAAAGTCAAAGATTAAACTTAAGAACTAAAATAAAATCTAAAGGATAAAGAGATTGTAAGACTTTTTTACATTTAACAACAATTTAACATCTCATAGGTATGAAAATGAATCGAATAAAACTTCTCATCTGTGGTATATGCCTTTCGTCTATAATGGTCATGGCTCAGAATGTGGATCCCTATATGGATGATGTGTACTATTCCGTTAAAGATGCTAAAAAAGATCGTGCGAAGCAGCAGAAAGCGCAAGCCGAATACGAAAAGCGTGTTCAGGAAATGTATCGTGTTCGTCAGCAACATTCTGTGGTCAATGTGCCGGAATATGGCACAGGCATTTCGGAGAATGAAGATGCGATTGATGCTTATAACGGTCGGAAAAGCCCGCAAACACGAGATAGTATTTTGCGCACTCGCGCCACGGTGGATGAATTGAGAAATCAGAACCTGCAAAACCAAAATGCGCAGATTCAGAGCAATAATGCTCCGTATCAATCCGGATACGATAATGGAAATCACTACGGACAGAAGAAAAGACGTGTCTATGGTACCTATTCCGATCGTCTTCGCAGATTTCACTCTGCCGATGCTGTGATTGTGGATGCAAATTGTGTATATATAGTGGATGACCACGGCAATCTGATAGATTATGCCGATTACTACGGATACAATAATTACTATGACCCTTATTACGATAATGGTTACGGCTCTGTGAATATTTATATCAACAATTGGGGTTGGAGCGGTTATTATAATTCATGGTATCCTTGGTATAGTTATCCCCCTTATCACCCCCGTTATTACGGAAGCCGTTGGGGCTTGAGATACGACCCCTGGTACGGTTCGTGGTACGACCCCTGGTATGACCCCTATTGGTATCGTCCGTACTATGGTGGCTATTACGGCTATTATGGTTGGGGTGGTTACTACGGCGGTTACAACAATGGCTATTGGAATGGTTATAACGATGGCTATTTCAACAAACATTATTATCGCCGCAGCCAAACCTCAATGTCGCGTGATCGCTATCGTGGCAATGACTATGGTAATACTTACACCAATAATAATGGCAACACGGCACGCAGCGGCTGGAATGGCGAAGTGCGTAATGGCAATGTGCAAAGTTCCGGAGTAAATGCCAATGGCTCTCGTGGTCAATACAACGGCGGTGGTGTGGATTACAGTCGCCGCGGTTCTTGGAACAATACCAACAATAATAATGGTGTCGTAAGAATGCAGGATACCAATGCCGAAAGAACCAATGGCAATGCAGATGTGATTCGCAGAGAAGGTTTCGACGGTTCACGCCGAGGCAGTTGGAGCAATGGTGGTAATATTGAACCTCAACACGGCACGATAGATAGCCGTAGAAATGCTGTGCGCAATATTACTCCCGATATTAATACCAGCGAACGTGCTGCTTATAACCGTGAAGGTATCAGAGGCAACTCTCGCGGTAGCTATGTCAATCGGAATACTTATAACAGTGGCAACGGCAATCATTCTTATTGCAGTGAGCCTAATCGTCGCAGTATAAACACATATAGCCAACCTTCACAAAGCACTCGCTCATACAGCGAACCGACCAGAAGCAGCAGTTCCTCACGCGGAAGCTATAGCAGTGGAAGCAACAGTTCGTCGGGCAACAGCTCTTCGTCCGGCAGTTCACGCGGTTCTTATGGCGGACGTCGATAATTCGAATGATGGTCTAACCTTTTACTTGTACTATCTATAAAAATGAAAATCAAGAATCTCTTCATAATGGCTTCATTGGCTGTGCCTCCGTTTGTGGCGGAAGCACAGAATGAGGCTGCCACTCAATTGTATTCCCGACAGGATTTGGGTGGCTCGGCTCGTTTTCAATCCATGGCAGGAGCTTTTGGCTCATTGGGAGGTGATTATTCATCCGTGCGTCAGAACCCTGCCGGCATTGCGCTGATGCGTTCTCCTGCCGAAATCAGTTTTACTTTTTCCGGCGGAATGAATAAAGATGCTGCCTCGTGGATGGGCAATAGTTCCACAACGCAGTCCGGCCTTTTCAATTTGGATGGCTTTAGTTATACAAACAGCTCTAATAGAGGCTCTGAAGTTGGTTTCAGCTTCGGATTCGGAGTCAATCGTACCGGTAGCTTCAATCGCGAGATTACACAGATGGGCGGTAATATGCCGGATAAATCCTATTCTGTGGCAGACTATATAGCTGGCATTGCTACACTGGTGGATAAGAATAAACCTTTGGCTCCGGACAATTTGGGCAAGGAAAATGCTTGGGATTTGGGTTACACATGGTTCCCCATCTTGGGTTACCAATCCGGTTTGATTAGCCCCACTGATAAGGATGGCGGTCCGTATCACACACGCTTTGTCTATCCGGTCAATGGCACTTTGATACCGTTCGGTCCGCAGACGGCTACGATGAAGTCTTATAGAGAGCGTGGCAACATTCACAATATGGATTTCAGTTTCGGTTTCAATATGCGAGAGCATTTCTTTTTGGGAGCGGCCATCACTTATTCATCTATCAAATATAGCTTGAGTAGTAAATACAATGAGTCGTTCAAAGAACCCGATTATCTCTATATGGAGAATCAACTGACAGCAGAGGGTGGCGGCTTGGGTGTTTCCTTGGGTATGATTGTGCAGCCTGTGCAGGGTTTCAAATTTGGACTTGCATACTTCTCGCCCACGTGGTATAAAATGCGTGACCGTTACATTGGCTATACCGAAAGCCATACTCCTAATTTGGCTCCCGGGGGAGGTTATGAGGTGACAGATGATAAAGGAAAACCGGTTTACTTCTTGAAATCGGAAACCCCCGAAGGCATTACCGATTACCGCTTCCGCTCTCCCGGACGATGGGTGGCAGGTGCTTCTTATATTTTCGGACGTTCCGGCCTAATCAGTTTCGACTATGAATACCGCCAGTTGGGCAGCAATGGTCTTGCTTGTCCGGAAGGTCGCTATGAAGAATATGCCGACATTAATGCTGCGGTCAAAGAAGATTTCGGGGCTGAGCATACCTACCGTGTGGGCTTGGAGTTAAAACCCTCTAATCGCAGTGCTGTTCGTTTGGGTTATTTGTATCGTACCAACCCCATCAAAAATCCTGCGCTAAAGACTGATTATACAAAACCTGCCGAGATGGAAATCATCGTGGATCGCACCTTGCCTCATTATACCCTTTTCGAAGGTCAGCAGGCTTTTACTGGCGGTTTGGGTTATCGCCTTTCCCCGCAGTTCTATATGGATGTGGCAGTGGTTTATGCCACACAGAAATCGCATACTTATGCATTCCCCACTTTGAATGTAAATAAAGAGATAATCTCATCTCTCCCTCCCATCAATGTGGATAACAGCCGATTGACGGCATCCTTGACTTTCGGATACAAATTCTGATTTTAAGGGAAAGAGTTTACAAGAAACAACAATCTTCTATAATCAAGGGTGCGCCCATTCGTTGCAGTAAGCAACGTGGGCG
>CAMFNC010000155.1 GCA_945965245.1 uncultured Porphyromonas sp.
TCATTACACTATAAAAGAAATAAATAACACTGAATATATATGGCTAAGAAACAGGAATCAGCCAGTCTGTCCGAATCACTTTCGGAATACAAAGAACTGAAGGATATTGACAAGGAAACATTGATCAACGTATTGGAGGAATCGTTTCGCAACGTACTGACCAAAATGTTTGGCACGGACGACTCTTTCGATGTAATTATCAATCCGGAAAAAGGAGACTTCGAAATCTGGCGCACACGCACCGTGGTATCTGACGAATATGCCAAAGGCGAAAACTTCAACCCTATCATGGAGGTATCTTTGACTGAGGCTCACAAGATTGATGAAGAAGCCGAAGAGGGTGAATGGGTTACCGACTCGGTAAACTTTGCTTCATTTGGTCGCCGTGCCGTATTGAACCTGCGTCAGGCACTTTCGAGCAAGGTGCTGGAATTGCAGAAAGGCAACCTCTACAAGAAATTCTCCGAACGGGTAGGCGAGCTCATCTCGGCCGAAGTATATCAGGTCTGGAAGCGCGAAGCACTGCTTATTGATGACGAAAACAATGAGTTGCTGATGCCCAAGACCGAGCAAATTCCCGGCGATTATTTCCGCAAAGGCGATAATGTGCATGCGGTAATCGAACGTGTGGAAAACGAGAACAACAATCCGCGAATTATCTTGTCACGTACCAGTGGCGAATTCCTGAAGCGATTGCTGGAACTGAACGTGCCTGAAATAGCTGATGGTTTGATTACCGTAAAATGTGTGGCACGTGTGCCGGGCGAACGTGCCAAGATAGCCGTGGAGTCATACGATGACCGCATTGATCCCGTGGGTGCCTGCGTGGGTATGAACGGTTCGCGTATCCGAGGCATTGTGCGTGAATTGAAGGGTGAAAACATCGACGTAATTCCTTATACCGCCAATAAGTTGCTCTTTATTCAGCGCGCACTCAATCCCGCCAAGATTTCTGCCGTAAATCTGAATGAGGAAGAGCATGAAGCAGAAGTATATATGCGTCCTGAAGAGGTGCCTTTGGCCATCGGCAAAAATGCTTCGAACCTGAAGCTGGCATCATTGCTCACGGGCTATCGCATCGAGGTATTCCGTGATTTGGAAAACCCCATCGAAGAAGATATTTATCTGGATGAATTTAGCGACGAAATCGAATCTTGGGTGCTGGATGTGCTGAAAAACGCCGGCTATACCACAGCCAAACCTGTGCTGCGTCAGGAACGAGAAATGCTGATTAAGCAAACCGATTTGGAGGAGTCCACCATCGACAATGTGCTGCAAGTCTTACGAGCCGAATTCGAAGAGGATGATAACGAAGAGGAAGGCGAACCCACAGAAGAGGTGGCAGAAGACGAATCGGTAAACGAAGAGCCGCAAGCATAGGGGTAAAAGCCAAATATATTTACACAAATAACAATCAAAAGACAGCTTAGACAAAGGAGCAGCCGAAAATTATAGAGTATGGGAAAAATCAAATTATTAAAATTAGCAAAGGAGTTGGGCGTTGGTGTGGCTTCACTTACAGATGCTTTGCAGGGCAAAGGTTTCGAAGTGGAAAACAATCCCAATGCGCGTATAGGTAAAGAGGAGTTCGATGTATTGTTGAATGAGATGGTCAAGTCCAAAGAGGAACGTGACCACATTACCAAGGTATTTCTGCGAGATCCCAATGAATCTGCAAACCAGAGAGTAGCCGAACAGTCTGCTGCTCCGAAAAAAGAAATGCCGATGTCTCAGCATCCGAAAGAACAGGTAATCAGGGCTTCTGTGTCCGAATCGGACAAGCCTAAATTTAAGGTAGTGGATAAGATTGACCTGAATGCCAACAAACCGAAACCTGCCAACAAACCTGTCTCTGCCACCCACAAAGTGGAAGAAAAACCCAAACAAGCAGCTCCGAAGCCTCACATTGAGGCTCCGAAAGTCGAAAAACAACAACAGCCTGCAAAAGATAAGACACCGACACAGCTCAAGGTTGAATCCCATACTCCGACCGAAAAGCCCGTGACTGCTGCTCCCAAACCGAATACTGAAGCTCCCAAGGCTGACAAGCAAGAAGAGAAACCGGCTGTAAGATCAACCATTGTGGATCAATCCAAACCCGCCGATTTACCCACTGTGGCTCCTACATTGAACGGGCCTAAAGTGGTCGGCAATATCGACCTCAGTCAGTTCAAAAATGACAGCGGTCGCGGTCGTGGTGACAAGAAAAAAGGTAAGCGCACTCGCACAACCACCAGCGGTCAGCACGTCAATATTGACGAAGAAATCAAGAAAGCCAACAAGGGCAGCGGCAAAAACGGCCAACGTAATCAACAAGGCAAAGGTGGAAACCAACAAGGTGGACAAAAGAATGCCGGTAAGCCCGAAGGCAACAAGGGCGGCGGAAATAAATCCACAGGTAATGCCGATGCCAACAAAGGCAATAATAACAATCAACAGAATAAGGGTCAAGGCAGCAACAATGCTGCCAAGAAAACCGGTCGCAAGCAACGTGAACGCGAGCGTGACAAGGCGGCTCTGACGCAAGAAGAAATAGACAAGGCGGTTAAGGAAAACTTGGCTCGATTGACCAATAAGTCTACCGAAACCAGCCGTGCCGCCAAACGCAGAAAGGATAAGCGTGATGCACGTAATGCCGCGGCACGTGATGCTATGAATATGGCCGAAGATCAGACCATCCAGCTGACCGAGTTCGTTACCGTGAGTGACCTTGCCACGCTGATGGATGTGCAGGTAAACGAAGTTATCAAAACCTGTATGGAAATCGGTTTGATGGTCAATATCAACCAACGTCTGGAGGCCGATACCATCAACCTTCTGGCAGAAGAATTCGGCTTCAAGACCGAATTTGTGAGCGCATCTGTGGTAGAAGCCATCGAAAACGCGGAGGAGGAAGATGATCCCAATGATATGGTAGAACGTCCACCTATTGTTACGGTAATGGGACACGTGGATCACGGTAAAACTTCTCTATTGGATCGCATCCGCAATACCAATGTGATTGCCGGTGAAGCCGGAGGTATTACCCAGCACATCGGGGCATACAATCTGACATTGGAAAACGGCAAGCATATCACATTCTTGGATACTCCGGGACACGAAGCCTTTACCGCCATGCGCGCCCGCGGTGCCAAAATCACAGATATTGCCATTATCATCATTGCCGCAGATGACAGTGTGATGCCTCAGACCAAAGAGGCCATCAACCATGCTTCGGCTGCCGGTGTGCCCATCGTTTTTGCCATCAATAAGATTGACAACCCCTCTGCCAATCCGGATAAAATCCGTGAGGAACTGGCAGCCATGAACTATCTGGTGGAAGAATGGGGTGGTAAATATCAATGTCAGGAAATCAGTGCCAAGAAAGGTGTCAACATTGATAAACTGTTGGAAAAAGTACTGCTGGAGGCCGAATTATTGGAATTGAAGGCCAATCCCAAGCGTAATGCCATGGGTAATATCATAGAATCTTCATTGGACAAAGGTCGTGGTTACATTGCCACCGTGATGGTGCAAAACGGTACTCTCCGTGTGGGTGATACGGTTTTGGCCGGTACGCATTATGGCCGAGTGAAGGCAATGTTTAACGAGCGTAACCAACGTGTCAAGGAGGCTGGTCCGAGCGTGCCTGTTTTGCTGCTTGGTCTAAATGGTGCTCCCACGGCCGGTGACAATTTCCACGTATTGGATACCGAACAAGAAGCCCGCGCCATTGCCACCAAACGTGAGCAACTGCAACGTGAACAGGACAACCGCATGAAACGTGGTCTGACTCTGGAAGAACTGGCTCGCCGCAAAGCTCTGGGCAACTTCCAAGAATTGAACTTGATTATTAAGGGAGACGTGGACGGCTCGGTAGAGGCTCTGGCAGACTCGCTGGCAGGTCTTTCCACAGAAGAAATACAAGTGAACGTAATCCACAAGGGTGTGGGTCAGATATCGGAATCGGATGTGGTATTGGCTTCTGCCTCTTCTGCCATCGTTATTGGTTTCCAAGTACGTCCCAGTGCGTCGGCACGCAGACTGGCAGAACAGGAGGGAGTGGAAATTCGCACCTATTCTATCATCTACGATACTATCGAGGAGGTGAAATCTGCCATGGAAGGTATGCTTTCTCCTGAGATCAAAGAGCAAATCACAGCCAACTTGGAAGTATTGCAAGTATTTAAAGTCAGCAAGGTGGGTTCTGTGGCCGGCTGTATGGTTACGGATGGTAAGATTAAGCGTACCCATAAGATTCGACTCATTCGTGATGGTATAGTGAAGTATGCCGGCGAATTAGGCTCACTCAAGCGCTATAAAGACGATGCTAAGGAAGTGGTGGCCGGTCAGGACTGTGGTCTGAATATCGACGGTTACAACGACATCATGGTGGGCGATATTATCGAAGCCTACGAGGAAATCGAAATCAAGAAAACGCTGTAATATAAACAAATGCGGCTCGGAACAGTGATACGACTTTGCCCCGAGCCGTTTTTTTATTATTCAAAATATCTTTTAATTATTCATTTCGAGTTTTAGCGATATGAATTGGTTGGACTTATTGATTATCATCATTGTGGTGCTTTCCATTATCGGAGGTTTCAGTCGCGGCGCTCTCAAAACATTGCTCCTGATAGCCTCTGTGGTAGTAGCCATACGCGAAAGTTGGCGCATTACTCCCTGGGTGAGCGATATGTTGGCCAAAAACTTCAGTATCACCGGCTCCTTCTCTTCGTTTTTCACCTCGGTGGTTGCATTCTTGATCGTTTTCGGTGTTTGTTGGATAATCTCCATTTTCTTAAACAAACTGCCCAAACTGGGACTTCTGGGACTTTTGAACCGATTGGTGGGTGCCGCATGCGGATTTATCATCAGCGTACTCATATTCGGTTATCTCAGTTTTGCGGCAGACAAGATGTTTCCGGTCGATTTCCCGGATGAGACCGGCATGCAGACAGAAGAAACAGTCAGGCAAGACGCACGTTTGGAATCACGATATTACTTTCGCATCCAAAGTTTTATTGAGGGATTTCATTGGCAGGAATATATACACAAGTTGAAACATACAACTCAAGAAGAATAAATAACTACTGAAAAAGAACGGTATTCAACATTTGAATTCCGTTTCTTGTTTGAAAGGTGTAGTTCAATCAATAGATTTTATGCAAGACGATCATATTATAGACGAGATAACCCGTGGCGATTATAAATACGGATTTACCACTAATGTGGAAACGGAAACCATCGGTAAAGGATTAAGCGAAGAAACTGTTCGGTTGATTTCCGAAAAGAAAGGAGAGCCGGAGTGGTTACTCGAATTTCGATTGGAAGCCTATCGGTATTGGCAGACGCTCAAATTGCCTACGTGGGCGCATCTCGGTATCCCCGAAATCAATTATCAAGATATTATTTATTACGCTGCTCCGGTCAAAGAAGAAGGCCCCAAGAGCCTTGATGAAGTGGATCCGGAGTTGCTGAAGACATTCGAGAAGTTGGGTATTCCGCTTGAAGAGCAGAAAATGCTCAGCGGTATGGCTGTGGATGCCGTGATGGATAGTGTTTCGGTAAAAACCACATTCAAAGAGAAGCTGGCAGAAAAGGGCGTTATTTTTTGCTCCTTTAGCGAGGCAGTAAAGCAATTTCCCGACTTGGTAAAAAAATATTTGGGTTCGGTGGTTTCACCCAAGGACAATTTTTTTGCCGCACTTAACTCGGCTGTTTTTAGCGATGGTTCATTTGTCTATATTCCCAAAGGCGTTCGCTGCCCGATGGAACTTTCTACCTATTTCCGCATCAATGCCATGAATACCGGCCAATTCGAACGCACTCTGATAGTGGCAGACGAAGACGCTTATGTGAGCTATCTGGAGGGTTGCACGGCACCTCAGCGTGATGAGAACCAACTCCATGCCGCCATCGTGGAAATTATTGTGGAGCATAATGCCGAAGTCAAATATTCCACGGTGCAAAACTGGTATCCGGGCGATAAAGAGGGCAAAGGCGGTATCTATAACTTTGTGACCAAGCGAGGCCTATGTCGTGGCGAAAACTCCAAACTGTCTTGGACGCAAGTGGAAACCGGCTCTGCCATCACTTGGAAGTATCCCAGTTGCATCCTTCGGGGCGACAATTCCATAGCAGAGTTCTATTCTGTGGCTGTGACCAACAACTATCAGCAAGCCGATACCGGCACCAAAATGATTCATATCGGCAAAAACACCAAAAGCCGAATTGTATCCAAAGGCATCTCTGCAGGCAAAAGCGAAAACAGCTATCGTGGTTTGGTGCGTATAGCCAAAACGGCAGAAAACGCCAAGAACCACTCCCAATGCGACAGTCTGCTATTGGGAGACCAATGCGGTGCCCACACATTCCCCTACGCACAGGTGGACAATAACACTGCCATCATCGAGCACGAAGCCACCACCAGCAAAATCAGCGAAGACCAGCTCTTCTATTGTAATCAGCGCGGCATCGGAACCGAAGAGGCCATCGGCCTTATCGTGAACGGCTATGCCAAAGAAGTAATGAACAAGCTGCCGATGGAGTTTGCCGTGGAGGCGCAAAAATTGCTAAGCGTATCCTTGGAAGGCTCTGTGGGCTAATCAACCAATCCATCACATATTACAATCACTTATCACATGTTAGAAATAAAAAACCTACACGCCTCTATCGGCGACAAAGAGATACTCAAAGGTATTAACCTTACCATTCGTCCGGGTGAAGTACATGCCATTATGGGACCCAACGGTTCTGGTAAAAGCACACTGAGCAGTGTTTTGGTGGGTCATCCTTCTTTTACCGTTACAGATGGTTCGGTTTCTTTTCTCGGTCAGGATTTGCTCAGCCTGCCGCCCGAAGAGCGTGCCCATCTCGGTATTTTCCTGAGCTTTCAATATCCGGTGGAAATCCCCGGTGTAAGCATGGTTAATTTCATGCGTGCTGCCGTCAATGAGCACCGTAAGGCTACCCAGCAACCGCCCATCTCCGCCAGTGACTTTTTGAAGCTGATGCGCGAAAAGCGTGCCATCGTGGAGTTGGACAATAAATTGGCAAGTCGCTCCGTAAACGAGGGGTTCTCCGGTGGTGAAAAGAAACGCAACGAAATCTTCCAAATGGCTATCCTCGAACCCAAGTTAGCCATCTTGGATGAGACCGACAGCGGTTTGGATATTGATGCTCTTCGTGTGGTGGCACGCGGTGTAAATGAATTGCGTACTCCCGAAAACGCCGCCATTGTGATCACACACTATCAGCGACTTCTGGACTATATCAAACCGGACTTCGTACATGTGCTGTATAAAGGTCGCATTGTGCGCAGCGCGGGCCCCGAACTGGCTTTGGAACTTGAAGAACGTGGATACGATTGGATCAAAGAAGAGGTGGGAGAGTAGGATATGGACAACTCCGTAAAACAATACATCGACCTTTACAGCCAGCATGCTGAAAAGCTCAACACTCGAATCTCCGCCATGGATGAGCCGCGTGTCACGGCACTCGAATACCTGCGCCATCACGGATTGCCTTCTTTTAAGTCTGAAGATTATCAGCGTACCGATGTGTGTGCATTGCTGGCCAAAGACTGGGGCATCAACCTCAACCGACTTCAATTTGCCATGCGGGATGTCTGCGGTTTTTCCTGCGATTTGCCCGATACCGCCTGTGGCGTGCATGCCATGGTAAATGATGCTTACCGCCCTGATTTGGGTCATCACGACGAATTGCCCAATGGAGCTTTCGCCGGCAGTTTGCTTGAATTTGCCCGGAAGCGTCCCGAAATCTTTGCTCGTCATTATAGCCGAATTGCGCCATCAGACCAAGACGGACTTGTGGCGTTGAATACGCTGATGGCTCAGGATGGCTTCGTGCTCTATGTGCCGACTCGCGTACAACTGCCTCACCCTGTGCAGCTGGTGCAGCTATTGCGCTCCACCGAGCCGCTCATGGCATTTCGTCGCATCCTTGTGATTATGGAAGAAGGTAGCTCCGCCAAAATGTTGGTATGTGAGCATACGCTCGACAATATTGAGTTTCTTTCTCTCCAAGTCTTTGAAATTCATGTGGCAGCAGGCGCACAATTCGAATTGATAGACATGGAAGAGAGCAGTACCCAAACGGCACGTATCTCTTCGCTCCACTTGGAGCAGAAAGCCGATTCGCACGTCACCCTCAACGGACTGACCATTAATAACGGACTCACGCGCAATAATTACTATTGTCGCATGACCGAGCCTCATGCCGGACTGACCTTGGGCGGATTGGCCATTGGCACGGATAGTCAGCACATTGACAATTACACTTGGATAGAGCACGCCACTACCGACTGCCAGACCAACGAGCTATTTAAGTATGTGCTCACCGATAAATCTTACGGCGTTTTCTCCGGTCGCATCTTAGTGGATCGTGGTGCGCAGAAGACCGCAGCTTATCAGTCCAACCGTAACTTATTGCTCTCGGACGATGCTAAGATGTATAGCAAACCACAATTAGAGATTTATGCCGATGATGTAAAATGCTCGCACGGTATGACCACGGGGCAACTCGATGACGATGCTCTCTTCTATTTGCAGCAGCGCGGTATCCCTCGCGACGAGGCTATCACCATGCTCAGCATTGCCTTTACCGAAGAGGTGGTACGCATCGGTCATATCGAAGGGCTGAAAGAACGTTTGGAGCGCATCATCGAAGCACGCTTCCGAGGCGAAAAGCTCCATTGCAGTCGCTGCGGAGCATCCAAGTTCTAAACTGTATCTTATTATTTACCTCCAAACAAGAAAGAGGC
>CAMFNC010000156.1 GCA_945965245.1 uncultured Porphyromonas sp.
GTGCATACACATCCCACTTTTCGCCTGTGGTGAACCCCTTCTTGATACTCAAAGGGTTCGGACAGTAATAGACCATCTCCGGAGTGCGCTTTTCGTCCCATGAACCGGTATCCCATCTGCCATTCTTATTCTCGTCAATAAACAGACGGGCATAGTAATCGCCAGGCACAATATCGGCTATGCGCACCATAAATTCTTTTTTACCTTCCGAAAGTACATTTGCCGAGGTCAGTATCGAATCCGAAGCTACGGACATAGAGTCTGACGGTCGTACCCCACTCGGCATACCGAGCTGTAACTTATGATCAGCGTCATTGGAGGTGCGGGTGCTGTCCTTTGCCGTGGCAACGAAGAAACCCGGCTTATAAACGCCTATCACTTCATCATTTTTGTCCAATAGTTCCACCACGACATTCTCCAAACTCTTTCCATTCAAACTCAATTCCAAAATGCCCATTTCCGATGTAGGCAGAATTTTCTGTTCATACGATAGTTCCTCAGACTTCAGGCCATAAACATCCACAAAAGCACCTTTTCCCAACTTCAATTGATAAGAAACCCCCGGAGCCCATGCCGATATCATTTTGTATAAAGTAGGCATTTCCTCCACCGGTTTCAGTTGATAGGGTTGAACGGTGCCGATGGTATCCAAACTATCCTTCATATAGGTCAATCGAATACTATCCCTATAAAATGTAGCTATCGGACTATCAAAGGAAAGCAACAACGTATCGGATGGCGTGCCAGCATAAATACCTTTGGTACCTTTTACCTGTGGCTTAATCAGCAATTCCACCGCCTCAGATGGCTCTACCTCTGCCGACTCAGCGGACTCATCTTTTTTCTTGGAAGGCTTTTTATTCTCATTATTTTTCACCTTGGGTTTGGCAAAAAACAGCGTATCACGCTTCGTAATCACTCGATTTAATGAATCCAACTTCTCATAATCCACCAGAAATATAAGCGAGTCACTCGCCATTAACCCACGGTTAATCAACCAGTAATCCACCACTTTGTCATCTTCACTGTTTCGTGTGGGCAATACGGCCTTTCTATCCAAAACAACCCCCTCACGAGTACGCAATGCCGGTATTTCCTTGACACGAGTGTTGAACGTCATGGAAATGCGATTGGAATCCGGACGCGAACTCTTCATCAATCCCGGGCGATATATTTCTTCCTGGAACATGCGCAGCACCAGCGAATCGGGAGTATAACGGATATAATCCACATGAACCAGAGAATCTCGCTGGATGGTATCTCGCAGTGCATTGATGGAATCTATTTTAATGGTATCGACCCGATGTGCGGGTGCACACGATGTTTTATAGATCACAGAATCGAATGCCACACGCTCCTGCGGTTGGCTGAAATAGAAATTATTGTCATCATCGCTCAATCCATAGATACGATAGCTCTTGTCGGCCATGTTCATAATTCTGAACAACCCCTCTTTATTCGTGCGCGTGGCATATCGGAAAGACTTGCTTCGAAACGCCGAATCTGGCTCCGTAGAGTCATATACACCAACCAGTTTGCCTTGTATCGGCTCCAGCGTGCGAGCATCAACCATTACCCCACTCATCTGCATCGAATCCAACACATCGCCGGTACTGAATGCAAAGGTGAACCCCTCCAGCGGATTACCTTCGGTAAAGTCCACCACCCCTTCATTGAAGTTAAAGCTATAAGTTGTATTGGGTATCAGGGTATCTTGAAGTGTGAGAACAATATTCTTTCCAACCGCCGTGATTTTCGGCTGTTTGAATTGAGGCGGCGAAATAATCAGATTTTCCTGCTGATTATTTAATTGGATATTTTCATCAAACGTCAGCACAATTCTCTGTTTATTGAATCGTACCGTACGCTCTGGAGGATTACTGCGAATGAGTTTCGGAGGAGTCATATCGTAAGGTCCACCCTCTGGGTTTCCTATATTGGCACATGCACCCATGGCTATCAACATGACCATGAAAGCCAAGGCGAGCAATGCGGTTGCGCAAGGTCTGTTTCGCATAATTTGCAAATCATTGTATCGGTAATCATGCAAAGTTATCAAAAAGCATCAACAAATAATGGAAAACAAAAATGTATCCTACGGTTCAACTGTCACTCCTTTTCTCAAAGATTTCTTTTCAATACCTTTTCCCGACATCCGACATAATAATGTTTACCCCAAAATACCTTTGAGTGAAAAGGCGTACTTTATCTCCAAACCGCTCTGGTATTCCTCCAATAAACAGAGGTGGGAGAAGTCGGTCAAATGTCTATACATATTTGTTCTCTTTTGCAACCCCTCTGACCGTCAACTTTTTTCAGTACACCACAATTGAAGTATATTTGTCAATAATCAATATTTCTCAGATTATGTGTTGGATTTTTGCCATCATCATACTCATCATGATACCAATGGGTATTGGGGTATATCGTCGCCTGCAACGAAAACATTTGGTCGGACCGCTGAAGCACATCGCATCCAAACGCCAACGCGAAGAGTTGGAAGATATGCTCAAATCTCTCTATCACAATCTGCACGGTACCACGCATCCCACCACACCTCTCATCACCGCCATTGCCAACGAAGTCCATATCAAACCACAAAAAGCCGAACAGCTAATTGTCACACTCCGCCAATTCGGATTGGTGCAGCCGAATGATTACCATCTGACTGCCGATGGATGTGCCTATGCTTTAGGGCTAATCAGAACACATCGCCTCTACGAACGCTATCTAGCCGAGCACACCGGTTATGCTCCCGAAGAGTGGCACAGAATGGCTCATCGGATGGAACATCGGATAGATGCCAAGGATATAGCAAGAATAGACAAACAACTAGGATATCCGGCTGCCGACCCACACGGCGACCCTATCCCCACCATATCTCATACCATTACCCAACCTTCGGATGGCCTGACTCTGCATGAATTATCTGCCGGGAACTATCTCCGAGTTATGCACATCGAAGACAGCAATCCATCCGTTTTGGGCAAGCTGATGGGTATCGGTTTATTCCCGGGCGCACTGATTAGGGTTACAGAAGCCAAACCTAATCGGACTTCTTTCCTTTTCGAAGGAGAGATGCATCAGCTTTCCCATCAGGAGGCAGAAGCATTGACCTTAAAAACCGCTGAAAATTTACCTGCGGAAGACCGGCCGGATAGCTCCGGTGCCTTTATCCCAGAGAATGTGAAAAGACTGACCGAACTCCCCCTGGCACACGAAGCCGTGGTAAGCGGCATTGACGTGAATTGCAGAGGTTCGGCACGCAAACGACTACTTGATTTGGGATTTGTTCGAGGCAGTCGTGTGAGCATCTATCTGATCAATCCATTGGGTAATCCCACAGCATATCGGGTGCGAGGTGCCGGGATAGCCCTGCGCGACAATCAGGCTCGATACATCCTTTTCAACCCCAAGACACTTAGAACTTTATGAGCCATCATCTCCAACTAAAACCACGATACGAAAAGTTCGGGAAGTCGGATTACACCATCGCATTGGCAGGTAATCCGAATACAGGCAAGAGCACAATCTTCAATACACTCACCGGACTGAAACAACACACGGGCAATTGGCCGGGAAAGACGGTCGGTCGCGCCGAAGGTGCTTTTGACTATCAAGGCAAATCATACGACATTGTGGATTTACCCGGCACGTATTCCCTGTTATCCACATCCGAAGACGAAGAAATTGCCCGTGATTTCATCCTTTTTGGCAAACCGGATGCCACACTCATCGTAGCAGACGCAACCCGATTGGAGCGCAATCTGAATTTAGTTCTGCAAATTCTCTCCATTACCCACAAGGCCGTGCTGTGCATAAATCTCATGGACGAAGCTGCCCGAAACGGCATCCAAATCGATTTAGTCAAGCTATCAGAGCTTCTGGACATTCCGGTGGTGGGTGCCAGTGCCAGAAGCGGCAAAG
The DNA here is from genome assembly GCA_945965245.1 of uncultured Porphyromonas sp. Taxonomy (GTDB): domain Bacteria; phylum Bacteroidota; class Bacteroidia; order Bacteroidales; family Porphyromonadaceae; genus Porphyromonas. Next base: position 3,928 of record CAMFNC010000156.1, read on the forward strand.
GAATCGATGAGTTATTGCAATCCTTGGCAATCTGCGTGCAGAGCCATTCGTCCTCCGAAAACAGACAAGAAGCCGACCTCCCGGCAGATGCCGAAAGCATTATATCATCCATTCGTCGGAGTGTGGAAACTCTGCATCCCGAAATCCCCAATAGCAGATGGATAGCCCTACGTATCATAGAAGGAGATAAGCAAGTACAAAAACAATATGCCGATGACGCTCTGGTGGAACAGGCTGCCGAAGCCAGTCGCCAATTGGGCGAACGGTTTCACGACAGACTTTCCGAAAGCATTTATGCCCGTGTGGGAGAAATCCATGCAGCCACTGTGCGCCACATCGGCGGTAAGTTCGGCAGGCGAGATAGAATGATAGACCGCATCGTTACCAGCAAAATTTGGGGATTTCCTCTGATGGTGGCACTCTTAAGCATCGTATTGTGGCTCACCATCATCGGTTCCAATTACCCATCCGGCTGGCTCAGTGAGGTTTTGGTCAAAACCATTCACCCTTGGTTGCACGAAGGAGCCTTGCAGGCTGGTATAAACCATTGGTTGGTGGGATTGCTGGTAGACGGCGTTTATCTGGCCACGGCTTGGGTAGTATCGGTTATGTTGCCACCGATGGCCATCTTCTTTCCCCTCTTCACTTTGCTCGAAGATTTCGGCTATCTGCCACGCGTAGCTTTTAATCTGGACGGCATCTTCCGCCGTTGCGGAGCACACGGCAAGCAGGCGCTGACCATGAGCATGGGATTTGGTTGCAATGCCGCAGGTGTGGTGGCTGCACGCATCATCGATAGCCCACGCGAACGACTGATAGCCATTATCACCAATAACTTTTCATTGTGCAATGGCCGATGGCCCACACAAATCATGATGGCATCCATTTTCCTCGGAGCGTTGGTTCCGGCTGCATTGAGCGGTATCGTCAGCGTAGTAGCTGTATTGATCATGGCATTGCTGGGTATTGGTTTCATGTTTCTCTCTTCTTGGATTTTGTCTCGCACGGTTTTGCGAGGAGAGGTTTCCACCTTTCATTTGGAATTACCGCCTTACCGTCCGCCACGCTTTTGGCAGACCATATACACCTCATTGATAGACCGCACACTGATTGTGCTTTGGCGTGCCGTGATCTTTGCCGCTCCGGCCGGAGCGGTTATCTGGCTCACATGCAACATCAGCATTGCCGGTACGAGCATAGCCGAACATCTGATTTCCCTTCTAAATTATCCCGGACTGATAATGGGACTGAACGGCATTATACTTTTAGCCTATATCTTGGGCATCCCTGCCAATGAAATCGTTATCCCCACCATCCTGATGCTGACCATTTTGGTCATGGGGCAGGAATCCGGAGGGATACTGATAGATGCCGATGATGCCGGTTATACGGCGCACATGCTGCACCAAGCCGGCTGGAGCACCCTCACTGGGGTCAATCTGATGTTATTTTCATTGCTGCATAACCCCTGTAGCACAACCATTTACACCATTTATAAAGAAACGCACAGCGTCCGATGGACTGCCGTGGCCACTCTCATGCCATTGGTCATGGGCATTATCCTGACCACCGCCGTAGCTTTCATCTGGCGTTTATTCTAATTCACGAACTATGATTTTCGAAACAAGCTGGGAAGTATGTAATAAGATGGGCGGTATCTACACAGTGCTCAGCACACGTGCCCGGCAAATGACGCTCCATCACGGCAATGAAGTTATTTTCATCGGTCCACTTACCTCTGTGGCAGGAGCACCCCATTTTATTCATCAAATCCCGAAATGGCTCACCGAATGGCAGGCAAAAGCCGAAAAGGAATTAAACCTGCCCATTCGCATCGGGCGATGGGATATTCCGGGCAAACCGGCAGTGGTCTTGGTGGATTTCAAACCGCTGTGGAACGAAAAGGGTGCGCTTTATTATGAAATGTGGCAGCACTACGGTTTGAAATCCGACCGAGGTTACGGCGATTACGATGAAGCATCCCTTTTCGGCATTGCCGCAGCACGTGTGATGCACAGCCTATTCACATACTTTTCCACATCGGTGCAAGAACCGTTTTATGCCATTTTCAACGAATGGCAAACCGGCATGGGATTGCTATACAGCCAAATACACTGCCCTGCCCTGCATACGCTCTTTATTACCCATGCCACAACCGTCGGACGCTCCATAGCCGGCAACGGCAAAGTCCTCTATGCCTATATGTCGGGCTACAACGGCAATCAAATGAGCCAAGAACTGAACGTGGAGGCTAAACACAATGTGGAAAAATGTACTGCACACCAAGCCGATTGCTTTGCCACGGTAAGCGAATTGACCAGATTGGAATGCAGGCAATTATTGGAACGAGATCCGGTGGTGCTGCCCAATGGTTTCGAACCGGGATTTGTGCCCACAGGTCAAGCCTATGAAGAAGCCCGACAATCAGCACGCAGGCTATTGGTGCAGGTGGCCGATACGCTTGGTGGACAGCATACAGAACCGAAAGAAGCTTTTTTGATGGCCATTGGTGGCAGATACGAATATCGCAACAAAGGTATCGACCTCTATCTGCAAGCATTGGCAGAGGTCAATCGTACCGCCGAAAACCGGATGTGTCCCATCATTGCCTTTCTTTTCGTGCCGGCATGGGTGGCTGCACCCAGAACCGACCTGCAATACCGGCTCACACACCCCGAACCACACTCCGCCATGCAGCACCCATCACTATCCCATTGGATTCACGAGATGGATCGGGATGCCGTAATGACAGAACTCCATCGCCTCGGACTGGATGCCGTGACATTCCCATCTGTGCGTGTGATCTTTGTACCCTGCTATCTCAACGGGCAAGATGGCATTTTCAATAAAACTTATTATCAGCTTTTGGTAGGAATGGATTTGACCGTATTCCCTTCTTATTACGAACCTTGGGGCTATACTCCCCTGGAAAGTATAGCCTTCGGAGTGCCTACCATCACCACCAACCTTTCCGGTTTCGGATTGTGGGTTACTCAATCGGAGGAAGAACATAACCATGACACGCCCCATGCCGTGGAAGTGGTCATGCGCAACGACCACCAAGACGATGCCGCCATTCATGAAATAGTCACACACATCTTGAACTATGCTTCTGGAAAATACGGTTCGGCACGCGAATTAAGAGAGCATGCGCAGACTTTGGCCGAGCGAGCCGAATGGGTTCACTTCTACGAAAATTATCTGCATGCTTACGAGATTGCCCGGCATAGGAAAAATTGATACAACGACACAGCGTATGAATAAGAACTTGCCCAATGACACGGAGCAAGTTCTTTTTTATGGCTCTGAGCGATAAAATGCGTGGATAATACAAGCATTTTACCTGCATAGTACAAGTCCGGAGCATAAGATTATACTAAATTTGCCATTGTAAACATATAAAATCTATCGGATATGAAATCAAGTCGTTCATATCTGATAAATTCATTAAAAGCATCGCTGTCATGGAAAAAATAATCTTGTGGGGAGTAATGCTGATAGCATTTATAACCTCATCATTCGCACAATCGGTACAATTGCCAATCGAACTCAAAGATGGACTTTCTGCCCAAGAAATCAAAAGCGTGGAGCAAAACATCCTACAAAAACAGAAAATCTTGCGTGATGAATTAAACGAGTATGCAAATAC
>CAMFNC010000157.1 GCA_945965245.1 uncultured Porphyromonas sp.
GCTCTAATACGGACGAGTGCGAAAATAAGCAACGCTCAATTCCGGTTCCAAGTGGCGCACTTCGCCTTCCACATGAATCTGACGCTCCATTTCGTGCCATAGGAAAGTAAGGCATACGTGTGGATTGACTTTCATCTGTTGCCCTTTGCGACTCTCATAATTACTGTAAAAAACAAACTCCTCATTCAGGAGTTCTTTCAGCAGCACGGTGCGTGTGCTGGGTTTGCCGTCCGGAGTGGCAGTGCCCACAATCACGGCAGTCGGTTCGTTTACATGGTTATCCACGGCTTCCTGAATCCATCGCGAAACCAAATCATGAGGATTGGCGGGCATATCCTTGCGATTCAAACTACGCTTGGTATATTCGCGCCGCACATCCTCCAGGTGTAAATCTTTACTCATGGTGATAAAAAAATTACTTGCAGGCAGCACCCGCTACCGGGTCTGCTGCCCCTTCTCACAAAAGTACGTTATTTTATTCACAATATATTCTGCGGGATGGAGGTCTGTGGGCTTATGTGGTTGCGGCAAGATGCTGATGCAGTTTCGCTGATGTTTTTTGGAGGTTATGTGGAGGCTGTGATTTTTTATGCATAAACCAATTTCATTTTATGTATAAATTGCACGCGTTTTATGTATAAATCAAGTTCATTTTATACATAAAAAATTAGCGACTGTCACACAGCGAATTGAGGAACTTGCACACGTAAGCCCCAATCCCCCTTCGGAGGGAGAGGTATTTACACGGAGGGCGCGAATCCAATTCTCCCCAATAGAGTAAAAATGTGTGCATTTGCACCACCCTTGTATTTTTATCAACCCACAAGTCGTTGATTTTAAACAAAATATCGATTACGCTTCAACAAATAATACAATTCTATCCATCCGATCGGGCTCTTATACGCCTAATATCTTGATTGTCATGTCGCGATTTAACTTATCCAAATTTATCCGATTCGGATGAATTTAGACAATATTACATGAGAAAAACAAACGAAAAATGAGGATTTATGCACACCTTTGGCATGTAAATAAGTCGTAAAACTTGTTCTGACAACAAAAAAATGTAACGAATGGTCTTTTTTGAGGTCGACTATTTGATTACAATACAATAATAGGAATATAAATTTTACTTCGAATGACCATGAATTCTTCATTAACAAGGAATATGGTCATAAGAAATAAAAGGGATTTGTTTATGAAAAACAAACTTCATGGCGATTTTTTCTTATTGATTTTAGTGGCGGTTTGCTGCATTATTTTCGTTTGGGAGGGATGTAAGCCCACGAAAACAAAACATGAAAAAGTCTTCGGACCGGAGTCTGCACTTCATTTATTGGATAGTGCAAGGAGCAGTATTCTGCTCAATCCGCACGTAACCCTAAAACTCATAGATACTCTGGAAAAACTTATCCCCTCCTTTCAAAATGATTCACTCATGCTTCTGTTTTATAGATTGCAAGGAGAGTATTATGACCGAGTCTCGGATATCCGGGCATCAGAGTTCTATTTTGCCGAGGCATTGAAAATGGAATTTCCCGGTTCCGAATGTGTGAAAGCCGATATATTGTCATCCCTTGCCGAGCGCAGCAATGAATGGCTCACTCCCGATCGTACTCTGACTCTTGCCGACTCTGCCGAATATCTTTTGACACATTGTACTGCTTCCGAATGTGTGTCTCATGCTTCATACAAGCTGGCCATTGCCAGAGGACTTGCGTTCTTTTCGAAGAAGCAGCTCGACTCCATGTTTTTTCAAATGAACAAAGCCATACATTGGGCCAAAAAGTCGAACAATCCGGATTTTGAGTTCATGGCATATAAATATTTGGGGTATATCTATGCCGAATTAAAAGATACCATATCCTCCCAAAGATACCATGCCAAAGCTTATGAGTTGGCGGAAAAAGCGAGCAAAAATGACCCCGTGTTTTGCTATCTGATAAGTAATGACGGAATGAACACTCGGTATCGGAACGAGTCTTTACCAACATCTGCTCTCAAGGTAAATGAAGAGGAGAATCCATCTTATCTTCGGAAAGCCAAAGTACTGATGTCGCAAGGGCATCCCCGCCTGACCATGGCGTACGTCAATAAGTTGAGTGAGACAGGTGGAGCCATAGCCATATCCGATGAAGACCGCATCCTGTTGGCTCGCGAGTTTTCAACCAAGTATGAATTGGCAGAAAAGGATGCAGCCATCCGCATGACACAGGACTTGCTGCAAAAACAGAAAAAAACGCACCGGAAACTCACCATCGGCATTTTATTATCCCTTGCCGGTTGCATCGGCTTGTGGCTGTTGTATAGCCATAATATATATAAGCTGCTCCGGAACATCAAGCCGCTTTTGCTTCGTAAGAAAAGACCGACACCGCCGAAACCATCGGATATGCCCATAACTCCGATTGCAACTCCCATCTCCAAACCACTTTCGCCGGCAACCGAAGAGACAGACTCTGCATCAAACGAAGAGATAAGAAATGATGCACCCGATCATGACGAAGCATCTTCTATTTCTATCCATCCGGTGATTAATAGACTCATGAATTACATGGAGGCGGATAAACTCTATTTGGATCCTCAGCTCTCCCTGGAGTATTTGGCTCAAAAGATGGACATAAGCCGTTCGTATCTTTCGGAAATCATCAATAAGAGTTTGCAGAAGAGTTTCACGGACTTTGTAAACTATTATCGTGTGGAGTATGCCAAAGACTTGTTGATAAATACCAAAGACAAGATAGACGTCATTTGCCGGGAATGCGGATTTGGCAGCAGGCAGACTTTCTACATCGTATTCAAAAAGAGTGAAAATCTGACACCGGCCGAGTTTCGCAAAAAGTATGAAGATGTATAATTTCAATGTACTTGCGGATGGAAGAAGCCATGGTGACAACAGTTAATATACAAGGTGAAAAATTCACGGTTTTATAGCACAAGGACTTCTGTAAAATAAAATACGACCCCCTGTATGATTAAATCCGATTTGAGTATTAATTTGTCAGATAGAATACAGACCGGACGATACTGGATAGCATTTACGCCTTTATTAGTGCTATTTTCTATTCCTTTGTATTGGAAACGAACGGATAAAATCAAATGTTGGAACTCCGACATCTGAATTGACTTCCGAATTTATTTAGTGCTGGATTTTGCGATTAAATTTTAAATATTTTTTTGTTAAACTTAGAAAAGAAAGAAAATGAAACAAAAACACTTTTATGGGATTAAGGCGTTGTCCTTGGCTCTGATGCTTGGTTTCGGTGCTTCTGTTCTTCCCGGTTGTAAGAATTACACCGACGATATCAATGGCCTGACTAAGCGTATAGAGAATTTGGAAGAAGGCGTTTCCTCCCTCAAGAAATTAGTGGGTGAAGGTCGCTTCGTGACCAATATCACCACCACTCCCACCGGTTTGCAGGTTACTTTCAATGGCGGCCAAACCGTGGATGTTAAAATCCAAGACCTCGTTAAGAACTCCATCGATGCCAAGGTGGATGCCGCAGGCGACTTGTATGTTAATGGTAAGAAAGTCGGCCACGTAACCGGCAAAGACGGTAAAGATGGTAAGGACGGCATTAACGGAAAAGATGGTAAGGACGGTAAGGACGGCATTAACGGAAATGATGGTAAGGACGGTAAAGACGGCATTAACGGAAAAGATGGAAAAGA
>CAMFNC010000158.1 GCA_945965245.1 uncultured Porphyromonas sp.
ACGGCTTCGGCTCCGGCAGTAGCTTCATCGAGAAGCGAGCAATTGGCCAGCGGCAAAGCTGTGAGGTCGGAAATAACGGTCTGGAAATTGAAAAGAGCCTCCAGACGGCCTTGCGAAACCTCTGCCTGATACGGAGTATAAGAAGTGTACCATACAGGGTTTTCCAAAATATTGCGTTGCACCACAGGAGGAACCACAGTATCATACCAACCCTGACCGATATAAGAAGTAAAAACTTCATTTTTGGAGGCCAATTCGGCGATATGTTCGCCCATTTCGCGTTCTGTCATGGGGGCGGGCAAATCCAATGGTTCCGGCAATAAGATATTGGCGGGGATGGTTTGCGAGATCAGTTCGCCCATCGACTTTACGTTGACGGCTGCAAGCATCTCAGGCATGTCTTTTTCGCCAATACCGATGTGGCGAAGTGCAAAATTGTTCGTATCCATTTTTGTATATTTTATTTGAAATAAGGATTTAATTGTATTTCTTCTCGAATGGACGTTTTGGAGCCGTGGCCGGAATATACCGTCGTTTCGGGGGGTAACGTAAATAAGCGTGTGCGCACACTCTCCAATAATTTTTCGTAATTCCCGCCCCACAAGTCGGTGCGTCCAATATCTTGACGAAACAGCACATCACCCACCATCACAAACTCTCCCTCGGGACAGTAAAAAGCCAGATGACCCGGTGAGTGTCCGGGCACATCCAATACTTCGATGCGAATGGCACCCACTTGTATCACATCGCCTTGCTGCACATAATGCAAGCGGTCGGGCTGCATATCCTCCAGCCTATCCTGCAAACCGAAAAGTGCAATCTGTTTGGCCGGCGATGGCATTTCTTCCACTTCGGCACGATGGGCATAACCCTGCATCTGTGGCCAATGCTTCAGGGCAAATGATGCGCCCCAAGTGTGGTCAAAGTGCAGGTGAGTATTCAGCAGAACCGTGGGGCGCACTCCCACCGACTCCACAAACGAAAGCAGAGCCTCCTGTTCCATCACGTCCATACATCCGCAATCCACAATGGCGGCATCACCCGCTTCATTATAAATCAGATAGGTATTCTCTTCTACACTGTTAAAAACAAATTTCTTTACACTTATCATTTTAGGGAAGGGGTAAGTAGATTACTTTTTTGGTATCGAAAAAAGGTTCTTCGAAAGAGGGGTATAAATCCTGCACCAAAACATGCTTGCGGTATGGTGCTGTTTCGGACTCCACATTGCCTCCTTTGAGGCAAATCAGACCATTGGGCAAAGCATTACGACATTCTTTCTTGACCAGCGGACGCACATACTTGACCAAATCGGACAGTGTGGTCACCGCACGGCTTACCACAAAATCATATTTTTCTTTCACTTCCTCACCTCGTCCGTGCAATGTCTGCACATTTTGCAGTCCCAGCGACTCCGCCACGGCAGCAGCCACGCGCACTTTCTTACCGATGCTATCCACCAGCATAAAGTGACATTGAGGAAACATAATGGCCAAAGGAATACCCGGAAAACCTCCACCCGTGCCAAAATCCAGCACCGAGGTATCGGGTTTGAAATAGAGCATCTGCGTGATGCCCAGAGAATGGAGCACGTGGTGGCACTCCAGTTCGTCAATGTCTTTACGGCTGATCACATTGATGCGGCTGTTCCATTCAGCATACAATTCGGGCAGACGAGCGTATTGCTCCATCTGCAAAGGAGTAAGGTGCGGAAAGTGTTTTTTAATTAGCTCCATAAGCGTTATCGGGGCAGCAGCCGGCGGATAAGCGATTCGCGGCTCAAGATAGAAACCAGCCGATTATAATCTATATGCACAAACACCACTCCCGTGGCATATGTGGCGATTTCGTATTCATTGAAGCAATATGTAATGCCGGTTTCGTCCAAGTAAAAATTACCGTTGGGAAAGATTTCCGATGCGCTGAAGAAACCCTCCGGCTCCAAATCTTCGGGATTATCCGTGCGATATTGACTTTGCAGCGACTTCACAATCAACTCTCCCAGATACTCCTTATATCCATCCACGAAAAGGTCTTGCTCCGTAAGAGCCCGTCCGATGCGTCGGTCTACGGTAAAGAGCGTGATTTCATGCATGGCGTGCGCTCCACTCTCTTCGGTCATACGCTCCACACGTACCGACACCAGAAGTGAGTCTTGATACAGCACCTCGTTGCACAAGCGGAATTTCTGTTTAAGCAGTTCCGCCGGCAGATGCTCCTCTTCGGCAGAGTCTATACCGGAGCGGTAATAAGAAGTCAGATAGCCCACATAGAGATTCAGAGCTTTTTCGGCAGACACCTGTCCCAATTCTTTGTCGGCAAAAGTCTTCTCATTGAAGACGCCCAGCATCTTATTGCTGTTATTGGGAAATACATACTCGATGCTAACCTCCATGGAGGCACCACCGGAATGAGGGTGCAGTTCTATATTATGATATGTGTATAGCGTGTCAAAAGTAAGCAAGCCGGCCTCACCCACATGCTTGTGACGGTTACAGCCGGTCCACAATCCGGTGGTCAAAAGCAACAGCATGACCACACCACCGCAAAGACTTGCGCCTTTGAATAATGAGTTTTTCATTTGTCTAATCAAATATCATCGAGATAATGCATACAAAATCAAACAAAGATACAATTAACTAATGATATTGCACCGGCAAAATCAGTTCGATGTTTCAAAAAAAGGATACACCCTCATCTCACCATCCTTAATCATAGAAAGGAGGCATACCCCCAAGGTATGCCTCCCCGACCATTAAACAATACTATATATATGAAGAAAGAAGAAAAATACTATGATATATTATTGGATATGGGGCTGTAAAGCAGCTATCCACGTATCGATTCGGTCGTCAGTCTGGTCAGCTTCGTTGCTGTCATCCACACACAGTCCGATGAGTTCGCCATCTTGCTCTGCCGCCGTTTCGTCATAGCTGTAGCCCTGAGGAGCATAGCTACCGATAAAGGTGCAACCGGTATCTGCCAGACCATCTTTAATCAGAGCCAAGGCATTGCAGAAAGTATCGGAATAGCAGGCAGAGTCGCCACAACCAAAAAGTCCCACGAATTTACCGTTCAGGTTCTGTTTGGCCAGTTCAGGCAGGAGGGTTTCCCAATCGCTTTGCAGGTCGCCCACGCCCCACGTGGAGCTGCCCAGCAAAAGCACTTCATAATCCAATAAATCCGCAGCCTTACAGTCGGCCACATCTTTCGTTTCGGCATTCAGTCGTTTGGCTATTTTTCCGGCCAAATCAGAGCAGGTTCCGGTAGAAGAACCGTAAAAAATTCCAATTTTTTTCATTGCTAAAAACGTATTAATTTGGTACCGCTAAGGTACTATGCATGAGCCGATTTGTGCAATCCCTATTTTTCGGTTTTTATATCCTTTTCTTATCCCCTCTTT
>CAMFNC010000159.1 GCA_945965245.1 uncultured Porphyromonas sp.
CGCATCAGGAAGATATAAGCATAAATCATAAAGACCAATCCTATGGCAAAAAATAGAAGCCACTCCACCTGCCCGCGTCCCATATACCGGAAATACGCACTCACACCGAAGAGCAAACCTGCCAGAAAATTCATCCGATAGAGTCGGCGCGTGCGCATATCCAGCCCCAAGGGCGAAACAAGCATAAAGGTAAGCAGATAACCTGCTGCACCTATGGCCAAAAGTAGTTTGGCCCACCATGCCGGGCTATATCCCAAAGCGGCACCTGCCACTAATAAAAGGCAAGATATCTGGTAGGTGATATCTGTAATTTTCTTCCGTTCCATTACTCCTTTTCGTTGGTATCTTCTCTTCGGGTCGAATCTTGTACCAGAAAAATGGTTTCGTCCGGAGCTTTCATATAATACAGTTCTCGCGCAGTGTGTTCCACTCCGCCTTGATTGGCTCGAATTTCCTCCAGTTTGAGGCTATCTGCCCTGAAATGCTTGGTGGCCACCCGAATTTCACGCTTCAGCTGAGCGATACGACTTCTGTCCTTAATTTGCTTGAAGATATTAGCCTCACCTATCAACATGGGTAAAACAAAAAAGAGCACAACGACCACGGCATACTTAAACCAGCCGTTGTGAGCCAACCATGCTTTTGCATTTGTCAAGCCCGCCTTGTAGCTTTCTTTGCATTTACGCCATTTGTTCATAGCCATATTGTTTTGCGATAAGCAATCATCCGATATTTTTTACAAATATAATGATTATCAGATTTTTCAGAATTGGATGCCCAAGCGGAAAGTGAAAGCATTCAGAGAGGTCTTAGTGTTGAAATTGAACCCCAAGATTGAACCGGAAAGCTGAACCTGTTGCAGGGTATAACCAAGACTCAAATCAATACCCAGCCTATGGTTAAACAGATAAGTGCAGCCTACGTTCGGATTGAAATAAAGCCCGTCCCAACCATCCAACGAATACCCCAAACGTGCACCGGCAAAGGGGAAGAACTTGTTTCCCACGGGGATATTGCCACGGAATGCACCATACAGAGGTAGCATATGGTAGTCGCCTTCCTCATCGCCCGAATACCCCAGACCAGCTCCTACAAAAATATGCGGATTGATTTGAAAACCGTGCGTGGTGGAAATATCGAAAGTGGTAAATTCGCTTTTACCCTCATAAAAAGTCATACCGGTTTCCAACATTCCTTTGTATCCGGTGCTTACCCCGGGTATACGATTTTGCGCCGACAAGCAAGCCATCGATGCCAAAGCTGCCAGCATGAGAAACGCTATCTTTCTTTTCATTCTTACTTTTTTTGGTATTTATAAAATATTGTGTGCGAAGATACGAAAAGAAATCCGTAGGGAATACGGAGGAAGTGCATAGCTAAACGTTTTGAGGACGTAGCGATTTCTCACTCCGTCTCCAACGCAAGGGAACGGAGTATCTATGCGTAGAAACTCGAGTTTCTGTGCTTGGAGAATGGAGTTTTTAGCGTTGGAGACTGCCCCAAAAGCACAGACAAGCAGCAAAGCGATGTAAAAGCATCCTCAAAAAGGCAAAAGAAAGCAGCATGAATAATATACCCATTATTAGGTATTGCCCACTCTTCAAATAAGCACCAAATTTGCAATGCATTGGTAAAATCATTTTTACGTCTTATTAAATATGAAAAAATTATCGGTGCAGCCTATTCATCACGGGAATAATCAATTACAGGCTGCCAGAGCCATCCTCATGGGGGTGGTTCTCATTACCAGTTCCTTGACAGCTTTTGCCCAAAAGGAAAAAGCAGGAAAGACCTACCGATTATCGGGTACGGTTTATGAACAAATCTCCGGGAAAAAACAGAGTCCGTTAGACTTCGCTTCGGTCACATTGCCGGATTTAAGTATCGGCACCACCACTCGTGTAGATGGCAGTTTTTCCATTTCGAATATAAAAGCCGGCAAAGTGCACCTGCACATCAGTTATGTGGGCAAGGTGGACATAGACACACTTTTGCAGGTAAACGGAGATATGCAAATGAAGTTTGTGATGACGGATGAGAATTTCCGCTTGAAAGAGGTAGTGGTCACAGGAAATGCCAATAAAGCGGGGCAAGCCACATCATCGCGCATATCACGCAATGCTCTCGACCACATTCAGGCCACCAGCCTCAGCGATGTGATGGCTCTTCTGCCCGGCGGCATCACCACCAACCCCACGTTGGGATATGCCAAGCAAATGTATTTGCGCGGCGATGCATCGAATGCCAATGCTTTCGGGGTATCGGTCATAGCCGATGGTGCTCCCATCTCCAACAATGCAAACCTGCAAACCATGAACCCCACTGTGGCCGGGAGCACTTCGGTTCTGGGCGGTGGAGCTTCGCCAAACGGCGGAACAGACCTTCGTCTGATTTCCACGGATAATATTGCTTCAGTGGATGTAATTCGCGGTATTCCTTCGGTCAAATACGGCGACCTCCTTTCGGGTGCTGTGATTATCCACTCCAAAGCCGGACACACACCCTTACGCATACGCAGCAAGGTCAATCCACACGTATTCGAGGTATCGGCAGAGCGAGGGTTCAAATTGAATAAGCATTGGGGTATGCTCAACCTTAGCGGCAACTATGCCTATAATGTGAAAGATCCCGTGCAATCCTATCTTACCTATCGGCGTGCCAACATAAAAGCCCTGCATTCGCTCCGAGTGGGCAATGCGCTGACCAACAATCTGACAATGGACTTCTACTATGGGGCAGACCGCAGAAAGCGTAACCCCGACGATGAAATAACCAAAAAGGAAAGCCGGGGCGACCAATGGGGCGTCCGCTTCAATACCAACGGCACATGGCAGGCCAACCAAAGCTGGCTCAATTCTTTGGATTACGCTGCCTCTTTCAGTTATACCGATAAGCAAAGCTATGATGCCGAGCAGCAGACAGCTGCCACTGCCCCCTATTCCATGACCACCACCGACGGAGCCATCCTGTCCAATCGACCGGGTGTGGACTTATTTGACAAATCAGGCAAAAAGATTACCAATATCCCCGAAACCGAAAAGGATTTATACGCTATGCAATTGCCCTCTACTTATATGGGCGAATACCATATTGATGGGCGTGAGGTCAATTTCTTCGCCAAACTGACGGGACATCTAAATAAGGAATGGGGACGCACACGCCATCATGTGATTTGGGGTGCCGATTTCAAAGCAGACGGCAATGTGGGCAAAGGAAAGACTTTCAGCCCCACAGCACCGCCCTATCGCAATTTGAGTGCCGTAAACTCCACCTTCCGTCCGCGTCCGTATTCCGACATTCCCTTTGTGCGCCAATTCGGCCTTTATGCCGAAGAGAACCTTCGATGGGATGGGGGCAATCGCATTCTGCAACTGACCGCCGGGGTGCGTATGGACAAGGTGCAAAACCTGCGTGCCGTGGTGGCTCCACGTATCAATGCTTCGGCAGAAATCATCCCCGGCACGTTCTATCTGGTGGGTGGATACGGCATCACCGCCAAAGCCCCTTCGGTACTATTCTTATACCCTGAAAAAGCCTACTTCGAATTGGTAAACTATAATGATTTGAGCAACGACAGAATACCGGAAGAAAAACGTTTGATGATGACCACAACGCGGGTATTCGATGCTCAAAATCCCGACCTGAAAATGGCAACCAACGAAAAGGCGGAATTGGGTTTCGACCTTAAAATCAAACAAGCAAAACTGATGGTTCGTGCATTCCAAGAAAGACTGCATGACGGCTATATGATGGCTCCCACCCTCAATACATTCAAGCACATCTATTACGATGTGTATAAACGCATCAAAACCAATCCACTGGAACTGCAAGGGTCGTATCCGATATTTGCCAAATACAGCACGCCCACCAATCATTTGCAGTCTGTGACACGTGGAGTGGAGTTTGATTTGAACCTCGGCCGGTTCGATGCCATTCGCACCGCTTTTTCCATGAACGGTCTTTGGCAACGCCATCAGACTTACTCCTCCGGATACAATTTCTTCGACCAGCACAGCAGTCCGGCACCAAGCAAAAACACACATGTGGGGATCTATGACAAGGGGATGACTAAAGACAACTCCGAGTCATTGGTCACTACCCTGCGCACCACGCACAATATCCCCGAAATAGGTTTCGTGATTACGCTGACAGCGCAAGCCATCTGGGCAGAGTCGCAGTGGTACGACTTCAAAAATCACACCATGCCCGTCAAATATCTAAGCATAGACGATGGCAAAGTATATGATTTCAATCCGGAGTTGGTGGACGAAAACGATGAAAACAATCCTTTCAATCTGCTCCTACGCAAGACCAATGAGGCTCTCTATATCAAAGAAAGATATGCTCCGGCATGTACATTCAACATCCACCTGACCAAAGAATTGGGAGAAACGATGCGGGTATCTTTCTTTGCCAATAATGTGGTGCGTCATTATACTTCGGTTCGCTCCAAGCGCACACCAAACAGCCTGTTGGTGCGCAACCAACCGATATACTTCGGCCTTGAATTATCTGTGAAATTATAACCTGACCCATAATAAAATGAATATACGATATTTCCTATCCGTCCTCGCCTTTTTGTTCATAGCCGGAGCATCAACCTCATGCCGGCAGATGAATGAAGCAGCAGATACTCAAGAAGTGCAGCCCATCCGGGTGAGCATCAAAACCATTTCCGCCATCCGAGAGGTGACCTCTCTGGACGGACTGAGCGTAAGTCTGGAAGATGTTAAATACGGCATCCGCCATGAAGCCGTTATCTATAACAACGAAGTGGTTTTGCCGGAAATCACGCCGGGCAACTACAATATCAAAATAACAGGTAAAGTGACAACCTCGAATGGTAAAATCTACCAAATGAGCATCAAAAGCGCGGGAGCCAATAATTACATCTTTACCCATGCAGGAGAAGTATTGGAACTGAAAGTCACAGGAGCCGAACTTTCGCCATTAATTTTCAAAGAGATATTTTTTGCCGGCACCAAACCGTTTTACTTCCGCAACCAATATTACGAGATATACAATAACTCCACCGATAAAACCATCTATCTGGACAATATCTACTTTGCCCACCTTACCCCCACCACGGCGCGCACCGAACTGCCGATATGGCCCGAAGAAGACGACAACAACTATGCTTATGCGGAGCGTATCTGGAAATTCCCAGGCAAGGGCAAGGACTATCCGCTGGCACCGGGAGAGTCGTGTGTTATCTCACAATTTGCCGTCAATCACAAACTTAAGCAATACAATCCCGACTCTCCTGTGGATTGCTCGGCATCGGAATTTGAGTTCTTCATGGGCAATCCCAAATTTCCCGATCAGCCGGCAGTGAATATGCGGCATATATTTTATAATGGGAAATCCGTGATTGGAAGCATGCCACAATATCTGGTATCAGTATTCGGAGGTGCATACGTAATATTCCAACCCACAGAAAACGAAAAGTATGACCCCGTGAATGACAAAGCCATGCAAGCACAAAATCTTTCGAGCACCTCTACGCAAGTGTATGCCAAAGTGCCCATTGCATACATACTGGATGCCGTAGAGGGCGGACATAATGCCGGCATGCTCAATGCCAAGCGTGTACCCGCTGTATTGGATCAGGGAATGACCTATGTGGGCGAAACATATAATTCCCTGAGTGTGACACGCAAGCAAATCGGCAAGCACCCCGATGGCACTCCATTGCTGCAAGATACCAATAACAGCACGGAAGACTTTATCCACGGCATTGTGCCCGAATTTCGCCGTTACGGTGCCAAAATGCCCGGTTGGAATCACACCATCGCGAGAAAATAACACCTACCCCCAAACACTAAAGCATATCACAAAACATGACAAAATATATCAAAACGGGTTTACTACTCATCGGACTTTTCGGCCTGACCATAGCGGCACAAGCGCAACAGATGGAGCGGCTAAAAACTCCGGCTGCACATGAAATGATGAAAGCACGCCATCTGTGGCACAGAACACCCAATGCGGCAGGATTGCAATTGGATGCACCTCAAGTTTTTTCGGGTGTAAATGCTTCGTATAAGATACGTAAGGGGGATTTTAAGCGACCGCAGCAAGGGCAAACGGTCAATGACCTCGACTTCAATACCGAAGGCGCCGTATATGTGGGAAGCATCTATGCCTATGGCAGGTTCAGCTACCAGCGCAATACCGAGCGGGATGTCAACTTCAATGCCTCGATTTCAGACCCTTTTCGTGGAATGCCCTACTATGTGGCAGACACCAATCCGAGCGACTGGAAGCGCCAAACCTACGACATGGCTTTTCGGGTAAGCACTCCCCGATTTTTCGACCAACTGGCTCTGGGATTGGAAGCCTCTTATCTGGCTCGAAATGCAGCCAAGCAACGCGACCCTCGAACACACAATTACTTTTACACGCTCCGCATAAGGCCGGCATTGGCTTGGTCTTTGAATGAGCATAACCACTTAGGCGCTCACTTCGATTATTTCAGTCTCAAAGAGGAAGGCTCTCTGAAACAAGTAAATATTTATGTGGATCAAACCTCTTATTTCATGTACGGCCTTGGGATGTCGGTTCAAGCCATCGGTAGCGGACGCACTTCCAATTATGTGGGCAATAATATGGGCGGTGGACTCCAATACGACTATCAGGGCACACATTCTCGCTGGCTGTTATGTGCCGATTACAACTTCAAAGTGGAAAAACTAACCGATGGTTTGAGTATTCCGCGAGACGAAGGCGGAGTGAAAGACCGACGTTGGAATATCAGCATACACATGAATACAGATTTGCAACGCCCTCATGCACATTTTATGACGGCATCGGTAAGCAGCCAAGAAATCGACGGTATAGAATATATAACCCAATATGACAACACGCTTAATCAAAACGGATATGTGACCCTGCACAGCGATGTACGCTCACGTTACCAGACTCGGGAAGCACGAATCCAATACGATTGGGTGCAAGCTCCGGGCGATGAGTTTGACTGGAAAGCAGGTGCAGACTTCGGCTATACACAAATTGAAGACCTCTATCTGTTGCCTCGCTCCGAAAAGAGCGCACGCAATTGGTCAATGGGCATACGCGGGAGCAAAAACTTCGTTCTGCCCGGCCGGATGCAACAGCGCATCCTCATTCGAGCCGGCTACCATTATCAAGGCAATATCTCCGGTAAATATACCTATGGTGGCAATCATGCCGACTACCCGGTGGTAAAAGACTTTGAGATGAGGGATACACAATACCTGAACAGCCGCTTCGGTGCCGCCGATCTCTCTGTGACTTATTCCCGAAAATACAAAACCGAAAACTCGGCCAATTTGTATCTGCGTGCAGATGCCCTGTACAAACATACGGACAAAGAAAGAGGAGGACATCGGCAAGAGCTGATGTTTACCGTGGGATGTCTTTTCTAACTTTTCAATAAATCAACCTTTCAAACGATTTCACAATGAAACGCTACAAACAATTATTCCTAGCCCTTCTGTTTTCACTCTGTGTTTTGGGCTGCGGCACATTGCAGAAACAGTGCAGTCCGAGCAATATATCCATGACCGACTCCCAACTCGAATGGGTGGACTCGCTACTCCAATACGGACTGGACAATGAAGCACTCTACACGCTGATGGGCAACATCAAACCGATAAGTTCACTGAAAATCTACACCTTCCCGGTGGCCAACACCGACAGCAGCAAACGGTTAGACGGACACACCCTCACACGTGCCGAACATGGCAAATATCTGGATCGCATGGCATACATCGTGCGCTCCATGAATGCACTCCACCTGCCGGGACTGTGCTTCGTAATGGTGCCTTACCGCGCCCCATATAAAGAGATGCGCACTCTGCAAATCACCGCCGTGCGCACAGCTCTGATGGATAGCGTATTACGTGCACAGGAATCATTTTACGGACAATTCGGATTGGTGCCCGGTGCCGACCCAAATATGGTGCTCAGCGTTATCGAACATCTGGACGACTATGAGCGTTGGCGTGCATACGGCTACCTATTCGGATACCCCGACCATGCTGTAGATTTTTTCAACCAAGCCGCAGCCCGGAGCAAACAAGAAGGCAAAATTTCCAAACGCAGTTTCTTCCGCATCCCCACGTTTCAAGATGAAGAAAGAAGCAACTTCGTGTATGCCGTACCGGCAGATTACCAACCCACTGCCACAGATTCATCTTACCTCCACCGAGCACGCCCCATATTGGAAACCTACAAAAAGATACGCCCCCGATATACTCGGCCCAATGGCACCGTGCAAGCCTATAAACTCCTGCAAGATTACTATCGGCAATCCAATCGCTGAAAAGTGACATGAAAAGGATGTGTAACATGCTGAAAAAATTCGTGCTTATTTTGATTTTATTTTATGCATAAAACGCGTGCAATTTGTGCACAAAATGAAATCAATTTATACATAAATTTTTCAGCCCTCTTCGAAGCCGCATACCAACTTATCCGAAACAACCATATTTGTGTTTTTTATTAAGACTTTTTGATGCACTTGTTAAAATTTATAAAAAAAACAACAAGTAAAGGAAAATAAAAATACATAAACACCTCATTATAAGAACCATAAAGCACAAAACATGCCATACAACAGATAGTATCAGATTACCGAATTACCCGGCTTATGATGAGGTTAGAACCATTTTTTTTCGATTTTTCAAAATTCTATTCTATCTTTGGGAGAAATAATACAACCAATTTATTACTAAGCGTATGAACAAGAAACTTATTTTGGTTGCTGCCGGGATGGTGCTATTGGCATCCTGCGGCAAAAATTCCAAGCCTTATAAAGAGTTGAAATCGCAGTACGACTCTATTGCTTTGGTAAACCAAAACTACGAGAACGACTTGCGCGAAACCGACTCATTGGTAGCTGCCGTATTGACCAATTTCCAAGAAATCTCCATGGTGGAAGGCATGATTAACGTGAACCCCATGAGTGGAGATGTAAAGAAATCTGACAAAGAACGTATTCGGGACAATATGCAATTGATCTCAGACAAATTGCAAGCAAGCACCGACGCTCTGAGTCGATTGGAAGAAAAGATGGCTGCATCCGGCAAAGAAAACAGCCGTCTGCGTCAGACGATTTCGGCTCTGGGCAAACAACTGGAAGATCAGAAAAAGCGTGTAACGGAACTGACGGCAGAACTGGAGCGCAGAGACATTGCCATCGGCTCTCTGGACGCTATGGTTAATGATCTGACCAACGACAAGAGCAAACTGCAAGAAGCTACCGCCAAGCAAGCTGCCGCACTGGCTGCACAAGACCGTGCCCTGAACGCTGTAAGCTACTGCATCGGTACTTCGTCCGACCTCAAGGACATGAACCTGTTGAGTGGTGGCAAGATAAACACTGCCAATGCCAACATGAATTATTTCACCACGACCGACCGTCGCGAGCTGAATCAAATTCCCACCATGTCCAAGCGTGCCAAACTGCTTACGCTGCACCCCTCCGACTCATATGAATTGGTTAAGGGCGCAGACAAGATGATTACATTGAACATCAAGAATCCCGAAACATTCTGGAGTAACTCTAAAATCCTGATTATTCAAGTTGATTAAACCACACAGCCCGGCATACAAATGCCTGTTTATCGATTTAGACGATACGCTGTGGGCTACCTACGAAAATAATTGTGAGAGTCTCACCGAACTTTATACTGCCCTCAATTGGGGGCAGTATTTTGTTTCTTGTGAGGCTTTCCTAAATTCGTTTTGGCCGCACAACGATTTTTTATGGAGTGAGTATCGGCATGGTCGCATCAACAAGGACCAACTGACACTTTCACGCTTCCAGCACCCTTTTACCGAAGCCGGGCATCCGCTCACCACGGCACAGATAGAGGACATAAACAGCCGCTTTCTCAATCTGTGCGCGCAAAAAAGAGGCATTTGCCCCGGAGCCATAGAAGTACTGGAGTACCTGCATGGCAAATATGCCATTTATATACTGAGCAATGGCTTTCGGGAGGTGCAGCAGCGCAAAATGGATGCCGCCGGACTGACGCCTCATGTGGATGGAATGGTGCTGAGCGAAGATGCCGGCATCAATAAGCCACACAAAGAAATCTTCGATTATGCCTTCGAGGTATCGGGATATAGTCCGGAAGCCTGTATCATGATTGGCGATAGCTGGGATGCCGATATAGAAGGAGCTTCCAACGGCGGTGTGTCGTCTATTTGGTACAATCCCAAACATAACGCCATCCCTGCCGATACCACAGCTCGCCACCCCATACGAACTATTACCCATCTGACCGAACTAATCGGCTATCTGTAAATGATGTTTCTGACCACACCGGCATTAGTATTGCATCGCTTCACTTATAATGACAGATACGGCATTGCACACTGCTATACGGCATCGAACGGACGCATGAACCTATTGGTGCCGGCACGTTCAGGTGTCAAACGTCACCGCAGGGAGCCTGCACAATGGACCATGCTACGCCCTCTGAATGAAGTAGAACTGACCGTGGAATTAAAACCGCATCGCGACCTGCACCATATCCGTGAATTGCACCTGCTGCATAGCCGTCCGGGTTTGAATGACGGGGGAGTGAAAACAGCCGTTTCCATGTTCCTCTCAGAGCTATTGTATCGCATCCTGACTCACACCGAAGCGGACGAGCCACTATACCGCTATATAAATCAATGCCTTAATCGAATAGAAACCGAGCCACTACCGCGCGCTGCAGCCAATTCGCATCTCTACTTCATGCTGCATCTGCTTCCTTTTTTGGGAGTGGAACCGGATACCCAAGTTTACAGTCCCGGCGATTGGTTCGATATGCGAGAAGGTCGTTATACTCATTCTGCCCCCGGACATGCGGATGTTCTACCCCCGGAGGAAGCTGCCTTTTTGCCGCTACTGATGCGCATAAACGTGGAAAACATGGGTTGTTTCCGCTTCAATCGAATGCAACGTGCGGCCATTTTGGAGCGACTCATCCGCTATTACCGATTGCATTTGCCACCTTTTCCCGCACTGCATTCGCCGGATATTCTTCGCAGTCTATATGATAGCCGAAAAACACCCGATAATAATTTGTAACTTCGCAATCTAACACAATAGTAACACCTTGTAACAATAACACTTTGATGAAAAAGTATTCCATTCTTCTATTTCTGTGTTTGGGGCTGTATAGCTATGCCTCGGCGCAAACCGATGAGTCCGAAGAACATCCATGGCGTTCGTCCGAAAGTTGTACCAGCGTGATGGTGGGCAAAAAAGCCTCTGCCGACGGCTCTGTGATGACGAGTCACACATGCGACAGCTGGTACCGCACTTGGGTAACCATGCGCGCCGGCAAAACCTACGAACGTGATACCGTAACCGCCATTTATAATGGCCGGATGCATACCGAGTATCCCAATGATCAGACTCGGTTGGAAGAAAAAGGTCGCATTCCGCAGGTGAAACAGACTTACCGTTTCTTGGATACTTCTTATCCCTGCCTCAATGAGCGGCAATTGGCCATCGGTGAAACGACCATCGAAGGCGTGCCTGCATTGGTCAATCCCAAGGGAATGTTTATGATTGAGGAACTGGAGCGCATCGCTCTGGAACGCTGCACCACAGCACGCCAAGCCATCAAACTGATTGGCGAATTGATAGAGAAATATGGCTATGCCGACTGGGGCGAATGTCTGACCATAGCCGACACCAAAGAGGTGTGGCAGATGGAAATTTTCGGCATTGGCAAAAACAAAATCGGCGGTGTATGGGCAGCACAGCGCATCCCCGATGATCACATCGGCGTATCTGCCAACATCTCCCGAATCGGCAAAATACAGAAAGACCCGAATTACTTCATGGCATCTAAAAATGTATCTTCGGCAGCCAAGGAATTGGGCCTGTGGGATGGCAAAGAACCGTTCGTTTTCTGGAAAGCGTATGGCGATAACAAGAAAGCTTATATGATACGTGAGTATTTCATTCTCAATCACTTTGCCCCCTCATTGGGTTTGAAGTTCGACGACCGTGAGGAAATGCCCTTTAGCGTAAAGCCCGAAAAGCCGGTGAGCGTGACCGATGTAATGGCCGTTTTGTGCGAAACATACGAAGGCACAGAATTCGATATGCTCAAAAATCTGAAAGTAACATCCAAGAACAGAAATACCAATCAAATAGATACCCTGACCAGCCCGGCGGCCAATCCATGGATGACAACCGACATGGTGACGATGCTCAACAGCATCAAACCCGATGCCGTGAAGCGTATGCGCACCGTGGCAGTGCCCCAGTGTTCATACAGCACGGTCATTCAGCTGCGTGACTGGCTACCAAATGCCATCGGCGGTGTGGTATGGTTCTCGTTCGACAATCCAGCCCAAAGCCCTCGCATCCCCATCTTTGCCGGCACCACCCGACTGCCCAAAAGTTTTGAGATATGCGGTCAACACCGTTTCCGCACAGATGCGGCTATATGGACTTTCCGCCGCGCCAATAAACTCGCTACCGTGCGCTGGGGTAGAAACCGTGGCGTAATGGAAGAGGCCATAAAGCGATTTACCGACAAGGGTATGCGTGAATTGCCCTGGGTGGAAGCCGAATACAAGAAAATCTTGGCAGAAAAGGGCGAAAAAGAAGCCACCCGTTTTCTCAACGACTATACAGCTGACTTCGCCGGTGCCGCCATGCTGCGCTGGCAGGAATTGGGCGATGAATATTGGTCTAAATATCAAATGGGATTTTAATTTGTAATTATCAATAATAGAACTAAAATGAAAAGAGTAGTATTGCTTCGCCACGGCGAAAGCGTATGGAACAAAGAAAACCGCTTTACCGGTTGGACCAATGTGGATTTGTCTGAAAAAGGCGTGGAAGAGGCCAAACGTGCCGGTGCACTGCTCCGCGAAGAGGGTTTCCACTTCGGCATCGCTTTTACCTCATACCTGAAACGTGCCATCAAAACACTAAACCAAGTGTTGGATGTGATGGACCTTGATTGGATTCCGGTAGAAAAGAGTTGGCGACTGAACGAAAAACATTATGGAATGCTGCAAGGCTTAAACAAAGCCGAAACAGCGGCCAAATATGGAGACGAGCAAGTATTGGTTTGGCGTCGCAGCTACGATGTTCCTCCCACTCCGCTGGAAAAGGACGATGAGCGCTCGCCCTACCGGGATGCACGCTATGTCAACGTAGTGCCTCAATTTATTCCGCTAACGGAAGCTCTCTGCGACACCGTGGCACGCACACAGCCTTATTGGGAATGTAACATTCTGCCGGCTCTGATGCAATACGAAGATGTGCTGGTGGCAGCTCACGGCAATAGCTTACGCGGTATAATCAAGGTGTTGAAAAACATCAGCGACGAAGACATCGTAAGCCTGAACCTACCGACAGCCGTACCTTACGTTTTCGAGTTCGACGATGAATTAAACTTGGTAAAAGACTACTTCTTGGGCAACCCCGAAGAAATCAAGAAATTGATGGAAGCTGTGGCCAATCAAGGCAAGAAAAAATAACTTTCGCCATCCATCTTCTATGGATTTACGCATCAAGTATCAGCGCAAAACCGTCGCCAAAAAACTTACGGTAAGCCTGCCCCCAAGCAAAAGTTTGTGGGCACGGCTACTGATGCTTTATGCCATAGATGGCAAAGAATTACCCACATTACCCAATGATGTGGGTAATGATGTATCGGCTCTCTATCATGCTCTGCTCAAAATGCGCGCCGGAGCCACCGAGATTGATGTATTGGAAAGCGGCACAGCCATGCGTTTCCTAACAGCTTATCTGGCTGCCACAACCCAATATACCGTACTTTTGCGGGGAAGAGGAAGGCAGTATCAGCGGCCTATTGGCCCTCTGGTGAAAGCCTTGCAAAGTTTGGGGGCAAAGATAACTTATACACAAAGTGAAGGCTACCCTCCCCTACGCATTGAGCCATCCACACTTCGAGGCGGAAAAGTACAGATCGATGCCGCAGATAGTTCGCAATTTATAAGTGCTCTGCTTCTTATATCACCACTGCTGCCGAACGGTTTGACGATAGAAAATAAAACTTATAGTTCTTCGGCTCCATATATTCACATGACAGAGGCAGTTTTAGCAGAATACCGACTGCACGGACTAAGCCGAACACCTGTGGTAGAGCCGGACTGGACAGCGGCTTCGGCTCTTTATGCCCTATGCGCTCTCACTCGGACAGAGGTTAGTCTGCCCGGACTACAACCTCAATCTTTGCAGGGAGATGCCATTCTGCAAAACCACTTTTCCCTATTAGGCGTTGAAACCACATTCGATGAAATAGGAGCCACGCTTCACTTTTCTTCTCACAGACTCAGCACCTCCGCTTTACCGGAATGGAATTTCGATAATTCGCCCGACATCGTACCCAATATAGTCGTTGCTTGTTTAGGGCTGGGGCTTCCCTTTCACTTCACCGGTGTAGCCCGCCTTCGGCTCAAGGAGAGCGATCGCATCTTAGCACTCCAGCACAATGCAGCAGCAGCCGGTTTCCGATTGGGAGTATCGAATGATGCTCTTTTTTATGACGGTTCTCCGGCAGAATCTGATGCCATCGGATGTATTGACCCAATGAGCGACCACCGCATAGCCATGGCTTTTGCCCTTTTGGCGTGCAAATTACCCCAAGGACTGACCATTCGCAACGTTGAGG
>CAMFNC010000160.1 GCA_945965245.1 uncultured Porphyromonas sp.
CTGCCAGAATATGCACCGCATCGCCCGGAACATAAGCCGAGGCATCGCTCACACGCACTTCGATGATTCTATCCTTACAGTCGGCACTGGAGCAAAAGCCTGCGGCGTGGCAGCCGGAGCAGGCACTCCGCTGCTCCACAAGCACACGGACTATACCATCGGACACGTGTTTGACCACGCCGTTATTTTGAATTTCTTGCTTCATCCGTTTGTTATGCAAACGCATCTATAGAATTGTGACTTGCAGCCCATGGTACCAACCCCGGTTAGACCATCTAATAAGTGATTTTATCGATATTAATACTAAGGCGAATAACAAGTTTAGCTTTAATTGATTACAAAAGTACATAATTATTTGCTAACTGCACAATACAAAACAGACTGTGCGCATCTCTCCTTCCGGTACAAAAAATAGAACGGGGAGGAAGAAATTACAAATTTCATATTCTTCATCCACGTTTTGTTTCAAATAGTCAATTTAAAAGAAGTTCCAATACTTAAAAATATTATTTTGGATTTCTAAATCTGCTACTGCTAAGCCAGCCTTGCAAGCATTTCATCTCCCAATCGGCTCTTGACTTCGATATGCGTGAGCACATCTTTTACAAAGGGATTAGAGTCGAAACTGCCGCGCACCAGCTCAAAATCGGCGGTTCGCTCGTCTCCTGCCACATCAATACCAAAGCCCACCTGGGAATTCATGGTAAACTCCTTGCGGGCATCTTCGTAGAGCATCTTATCCAGTTTGATCACGCTGTCTTTCCACAACAAAATTAGCTCTGTCACCTTAGCTCGTGTCAGTTCTTCCGGCTTGAGGTGGTGCCACTTGAGTAAGAGGTCGTATGCCCATGCCCACTCCCAATCATAATAATGGCTATGCTGCTGTGCCACACGCTCATTGACCATTTCCAAAGAGGTCACACGCCCCTCTTTCACATCGTCAATCAGTTGGTCCACTTGGCTGCGGGGGGCCAGCATACCGCAGATATCCAACCAGTCACCCTGCCCCACAGCACCGACAGCCGGACGCAGACATGCTATCACCTCTTCATCGGTGCGACACGGACAATCCTCTAGACGCTTGATAATACTATTGCCCAAAAATTTATTGATGCCCATCTTATAGAAGTTTATCCCCTTGCGGGCGGAACCTCCGCGAATGCGCATATTGTGGTATACATATTCCTGTTCGGTATCGCTGTCTAGTAATTTCACCAGATCGACCAATAGATTATGTCCGGTCACCATCTTGCCCACGGTATATGGGCTTAACAGATTGAAGTTGATATTGTCACTCTTAAGACTGTCTTTGCGCACATCGCGCTTCGGCCATTTACGAGCATCGCGGATAGTGCCCACACTGCGCAGGTTCACACCCGGCACCAGATAAGTTTGGTTGTTGTCTTCTATCAAATACGAAAAAGGAAAATCCGATGAATCCACATGGTGTACATGACGTCCCATGACTAAAGAGAATGCGCCGATGCGTGAAGGCCATAGAATGTAACTATCGCTGGTGGTTTTGGAGCCGCGCTCTACCACCCCTTGGTGGATGGGTCCCAATTTATAGAGGTGATTGCTTTGGTTTGAGCCGCTACCGGCATTCAGGAACGAATAATATCCGGCAATAAGCAGGCTGCTCTTGTGCATTGTAACGGTGTATGGACCGGCAAAGACAGCACAAGCCTCACCGTTTTCGGCCTGACAATTGGCAAAGAAAAGCGAATCGTGAGCTGAAAAAAGATGACTCAAGTGTGTGCCTTGCCCCACATAACAATTACTGAGCGTGCAGCCATCCAAAATGGAGGAGCCACTGGCACAAATAAAATTTTTGGCTATCACATTGTGTCCCACGCATACAGGAGCTGCTTCATTGCTGTTGAGTGTTCCATTTTCCATACGCGCTGCGCCATGAATATGCGCCATGGCTCCAATATACAGATTAATAATGGTACCGCAATCCTTGATTATGGCACCACATCCCACATAACC
This sequence comes from uncultured Porphyromonas sp., assembly GCA_945965245.1. Taxonomy (GTDB): domain Bacteria; phylum Bacteroidota; class Bacteroidia; order Bacteroidales; family Porphyromonadaceae; genus Porphyromonas. The sequence goes on from CAMFNC010000160.1 coordinate 1,993, forward strand.
AGTTTCACTGCTTACTGATTCGGCATATCGATTCGACATTTCAAACAGAGCGTTTACTAATGCCTCATCGTGTCGATAAAAAGCCATCACATATGCTGTTTGAGATGTAATGATATTAGACAGTACCACTTCGCGTCCACCCGTTTCGTTCAGTACGGACACACGCACGCCGTTTCCAAAGCTGGTTTTACCCCGTACGCTCATCATATCCACATTCAGAATCTGTGCATTGTCATCTATCACGTAGTTGGTAATATAACGATGCACGCGACTGATAACCACGTCGTCGCCAATAATACAATTATGCAAGAAACAATGATCCAACCCACTATGCAGCATCACGCCGTCTTTGGTTGCATATGACTTATTCATAGAGCCGATGCGTATTTTGCCGGAAAAAGTCACTTGATGGCAGCGATGGGCATTAAAGCCCTCGGCTACCTCTATCAGCGACCAATCATCGGCCACACATAGGTTTTCTCTCAAAATCCGATGTTCTTCATCGGTAAGCGGTCGATAGACAATGCTTTCGGCACGCCTCAATTTAGTCTGAAAAAAATCTTTCATCTAATTACTGATACATTAAAAATATATAAATGGATAAACCGTCTATTCATTTTTCACTTTTCGATAAAAGTAAAAAAACATTTATCATCAAGCAGTTTATCACAATTAAACGGCGTAAATATACACTTTTTTACAGAAAAAGGCCACCTCACTTTTGTGAAGCGACCTTATGTTCATTGGTGTGAAAACGATTATGGGATTAGTATTCCATCACGCGCGGAAGTTGTTTGGCTTCTGCCACCCATTTTTCCACCATCTTGAGTGTGGGAGTGCGGCGAACGAGCTTTTTTGCCGCATTGATTTCCTCCATTTTCTTGACCAGATTGTCCGGTTTGCGTGTGGACAATTCCACCACAGTATCCACACCCGATGCTTCCAGCAATTCGGCATACAGACCGCCCACACCATTAATGCGGAAAAGATCCACCATGTTCCCAAATTCCAATATCCGCTTGGCATCGATGCCGGACTCTTCGGCCAATTTCTTACGGGATGCCTTGGTAGCGCAGGCCGCCAAGAGTTGAATGGTATTCATGATACCCACGGCATTCAATTTGGCTGCGAAAACGGGGCCGATACCCTCCACGTCTATTACTTTGTACTTTGCCATAATGATTAAATGTTTTTCTAACAGATTAAAAATACAATAGCTTTCCGAAAAATAATTATAATATTTGAGATAAACAACAATCCCACAAATACTTGCAGCATATTATATTCTTTTTTTCGGACGGCAATAAAACAGAGGTCTTTTCAGAGGATATGCAGAGCCGGACGAAGTCGGGCTTCAGAGGCCAGCATATTCTTTTTTAGTGTTGCTCCCCAGTGGTACTGACCGGTGTCACCGGAAGATCGGATGATGCGGTGACAGGGTATGACAATGGATATCGGATTCTGTGCCACGGCGTGTGCCACGGCGCGAACAGCACGCCGTTTGCCCATGCGGGCAGCCAAATCGGCATAACTGATGGGGACGCCGCAGGCAACAGATGCCAAGGTACGCCATACTACAATCATCCATTCGGTACCGATGAGATGGAGCGGCTCCGGATAGTCGGGTAGAGGTTGCATATATGCCTCCAATATGCGGCGTGCCCGCGTATCATTGCGCTGCAAATGCATGCAATCTTCGGGCCGGAAGTCTTCGGCACCCTGCACCATGCCGATATAAATCACTCCTTGGGTGCTGAAGAGAACCAGCACTTCGGCTTCTGACGTGGTTACCACGCCATACGTAACGGCATGTTGCATCCAAGCCTGTTTTCTATTTCCCGTTATCACGGTTTCGATAATCTGCAATTCCATAGTCTTATTATCAGGTTGTTAAAAGAAAATACCGCGATTGTTGTTTCTCGCCGGACGGTTGCGCCGTGACCGTTACGATATAACGCCCGCCGGGCGGCAATTGCATCATTTGACCGAGCGAACGACCCCGTCCGCCTGCGAATGCCCGACACCAAGCCACTGTGCCTACACCATCGAAAGAGCATAAGCAAAAGCCCTCTAAGGTATATACAGAGGTACTGCATTCAAAGACTTTGTTACTCCGGGTCAGTTCCAAGATATGTGCGGCTATTGCCACGGGCGAGAGCGTTCTGCGGCTTACCTTGCCCCATGCGGTGTCTTCGGCAGTGGTGGTGGAAGTGTTTCCTATGCGTGAATTGGGCAGTGCCGGGGTAGCGTAACCGGCTTCGGGCAGTGCCGATACCCAACGAACCGATTCGGAAGTCGGGCTTTCCACATCAGTTCGTTCCAGCGATACCCCTCGGCGGCTCTTCAGCCCTTTGTCGAAAAGAGCCAAATCGTATGTAACCTCATCCACCACATTTTTGTCCATGATGTAAATCAAGCGCAGGGTAAAGCCTTTATTGGGTAGACGAGGCAAATCGGTCACCTGCGCAATCTGTGCAATGGGGGCTTGCGGATAAAAAGAAGTGATACCATCGGCACGCTCCGTAAGCAACCAATATGTTTTAGGTGGAATGCTGCCGGCTTCGCTAAGAGTATATAGATTTCCGGTATGGCCGATAGCAGATACCAATGCTACAGCATAGGCAGATAAATCGATGCTTTGGTCTGCGGGGTTGTAAAGCTCAATGTATTCCGCAGCATCGGGATACGGATTGGCCATCAGCTCGCTGACGATAGGATGTAGTGTCTGTGCCATACCGGGTAATAAACCGCCGGCAATCAGACCTATCAGAGAGAAAAAAACGTGATGCCTCATGAGGGTAAAAACAAAAAGCGGATATCCAACACCGAAAGTACTAAATATCCGCTTGATAAGAAGGCTATGCTCCTATGGCATCAGCAAAACTTGCGAATCCATTGTTCACGCTCGCCCGGCAGCAGGTCGATAACGGGAATTTCGGGCAGAGTATAAGCTCCGGGACTCTGGCGCATGGCTGCACGTGCGGCACATACCAAAATCTGTCCCGTCAGGGCGGGATTATTGATGGTCATATTAAATTCCACAATCTGATTATGGGTGATACCCGAAACCCCTTTGCGAATCATATGTACCCCATGTCCCATGTCGATGAGTCTGTCCACGTCGTCCACGATGGTAACGTGCGTTTCATCATGTCTGAAGTAATCATCCTCCTTGATGGCCTTGATAACCTGTTCTGCTTCGTAACCCTTTTCCAACTCCACATATACCATGCGGCGGTGAATACCCGTGCCCAATGGGATGGTCATGGATAGAGCGCCACGCACACCGCGGATGGCTTTCACGGCCACTGTGTGCCCCATGCTCATGCCGGGGCCGAAGTCTGTGTAGGTCAGCCCTTTGGGCACAATGGCTTCCATCAGCATACGCACCACGGAGTCGCTGCCAGGGTCCCATCCGGAGCTGACAACTGCTACGGTGTCATGCTCTTGTGCCACGGTTTGGAGGCGGCTGCGCAGCCCCACAATATCTTTGTGAATATCGAAACTATCCACCGTGCTGATTCCGGCACTGAGGAGTGGTATGGCAAATTCCTCCACCAGACGGGTGGGTGTGCAGAGCAGAGCCACGTCCACATGACCCAGTTCTTTGATCTCTGTAACCACGGGGATATTGCCCAGCTCGAGGGCTTCTTTAGATACTTGCCGACGCACCACGCCGGCGATTTCGAAATCTTCGGCTGCGCTTAATGCTTGGAGCGCATAGCGACCCACGTTGCCGTATCCCACTACGGCGGCGCGAATCTTGTTTTGATTGTTCATATATACGTTCAATAAAAATAGTCTTCGGGCATACATTACCCTTTATGCAAACAAAGTTAAAAAAAGAAGTGAGAGTCCTATCGAAATTTTATACATAAAATGAATTTAATTTATGCACAAATTGCATGCGTTTTATGCATAAAATGAAATCGATTTATGCATAAAAATTTCAGCCCCCTCCGACAAGCTGAAAATCACAACTCTTTACGGCTTGATTGACCTTGCTAAAAACCGCTATCTTTACAGAAAGAAATATTATAATACATCTAAGGCATGAAAAGAAATACAATCAGCCGACTATTTACTTTAGCCACGCTTTGTTTCGTGGTTTGTGTTGCTCTCTTCTCTTGCGCCCAAGAAAATCCGTTGGAAGAAAGTCCGGGAATTCTTTCTGGGGAAACCGCCGAGCTGCAAAAAGCCTTCGCACGCGAATATCGCGAGTGCTCGATGCGTTCGGATGCCATGCGGGACAGCATCTTCGGCTTCGAGGGTCTGAAGCCGCAATGGCAATCGGCACGGTCTGAAACAACGGGAAACGGCATCCGCTTCATCGAAGTACCCCTCAATGCCGACCTTGCGGTACTTCCCGTTTCCTCCTCATTGTTCGGTATGGAAACAAAGAAATATGCGGGAAGAAGTAATCTCACTTATCTGATGCGCAAGGAAAATCTCAAAGACAGGGGGGATGGCGGTGTGAACTACTTTATGAGCATCTTACCCGACAAAAAAATGCTGGATGCAAATGCCGGTTTGAAACACAAACCCGGGCATCTTCCTCCGCATTTCACCGGTGAGGTGCTTTTCTTTGATTTACAGGGGATCAACCTTCGTTGGCAGGTGTATTCGGATGGCGTGCTCATTCACGATTACGAACCGATATATACCTCTTCCGAACTTCGGGTGACCGTGGTGGAAGAATGTCGGTTTACGGAATATCGAAGGGATTACTATTATTATGCGGATGAAAACAACCATAAACACAACTTTACCACTTATCGCTATGAGATACACTGCTCCACGCACGTGCATTATTTTGACCATAGTGGCGGCGAAGGAGGCGGCGGTAGCGGCGGATTCGGAGCCGGAGCCGGAGGCGGCAATGGGAATTGGAATGACTATCCGGATGTGGGAACTGATGATGAGAAGCTGAAAGACCCTTGTGAAAACATGAAGAGCAAATCGGAGAACAAGGCATTCATGGACGAGTTGGATAAGCTGAAAGATTTGGCTTCCGGCACGATAGAATATGGCAGGTCTTTTACTTATGACGGAACGAATTTCACCTTTACTGCACACGATGGAGAGGCCGATATGATTGACTATACTCCAAGCGCCTCCCATCCCATAGATGGTTTTATCCATACACATAATGTGGATAGGGGGCATTGGCCGATTTTTACCGGAGATGATTTGTTTCGTATTTACGACTGGTATATAAACGGCGGTATTCACGATATAGAAACGTTTACCATGGGATTGGTCACGAAAGACGGCTGCTATTTCCTGAAAATCACGGATGTGGATAAATTCAAGGATTATTTTAGTACGGGAAATGATTTAGTTTCATTGTTAAATTACTGTTTAGTACCCGTAGGATGTAGTGGTCATGATGTAACTGAAGCCGTAAATGGTATGGTCAAGTTTTTAGCCGGAAATCCAACCGGTTTGTGCTTATTTGAACTGAATAAGAACAAAAATAAATTCCATCAGAAAATATATACAGATAGAGAAATTATAAATAATTATTGTGAAT
>CAMFNC010000161.1 GCA_945965245.1 uncultured Porphyromonas sp.
CATTTATATTATTCGGATATTGGTATCATCTAACACATACCGTCTAAAATTATGACAGCACGTTTAAGTCGATTTCTTTTTACCCTAATCCTGGTATTCCTGGGTGGCATTACGCCGCTTTGGGCGCAACAAGACAGCACCGTTCTTTTCCCGGTTTCCGGCCGTGTAACGGACACATTGGGCGAAAGCATCCCTTTTGCCACGGTTCGTATTCGCCCCCAAGCAAGTGCCGATAGCACACAGTTTTGGGGACAGGTAACAGATGCCAATGGCTTTTTTCGCATCGGGCTACCTGCCGCCGGCAATTACGAAATTCACATTACCTGCATCGGCATGGACCCTCTTACCCAATCCTTCCGAACAACTCGCACACAGGGGTACTCTCTGGGAAATCTGAAAATGAAAGAAGGACGCACAGAACTGGCCGGTGTAACGGTGACCCAAACTCGCAAATTAGTGAAAATCGAGATTGACAAAATATCGTATGACATCAATAAAGACCCGGACAGCCGCACATCCAACCTGCTCAGAATGTTGCGCAAAGTACCGCTGATAACGGTGGATGGGCGCGGCAACATACAGGTCAATGGCTCATCGAACTTCACCATCTATCAAAACGGCAAACGCAACAGCATGTTTCGGAGCAATGGCAAGGAGGTTTTAAGGAGCATTCCGGCTTCCTCCATCAGGCGCATTGAGGTGATGACCAAACCGGGGGTGAAATACGATGCCGATAATAGCGGTGCCATCATCAATATCGTCACGGAAGAAAACCAATTCTTGCAGGGATTTGCCGGTTCCGTGGGTGGCCACGTGGGCAATTACGGGCAGTATGGCGGCAATCTGTTTCTGACCGCACGCACCGAGAAGGTGGGACTGACGGGTGGTGTGAATTTGGAACACCTCGGTTCGGGGCGTGGCAGCTCGGTGAGCGAAACGAATATGGGTGGCATACGTTTGCGAAACGAAGGGGATGAATCAATGTACTCTGACTCTCAACGCTTCCACGCCACATTGACCTATGAGATGGACAACCGAAACCTCTTTTCGGTATCCACCAACGGATTATTGAGCAAAAGCACCCGTGAGAACAATATGCAGGAAAAGATGTGGCAAGACCTTATGCTCAAAACATATAGACAGAATAACTCCGTTTCCACACAGCAATCGGGTAGTTTCTATGTAACGGCAGACTATCAGCACAGCACCAAAATTCCGGGTGAACTCTTTACCGTGGGCTATATGTTCGACCGCTCGCCCAACAATGGCAAGACCCGGGTAATACGCATGTTGCTAAATCCGACAAACGGGCAAATGCTACCTTCGGGATTTGCCGAACAGTTCACGGAAACCCAAGCCTCCATGAACGAACATACGGCACAGATGGATTATGTGCGTCCACTGGGCGATAAACACAAAATAGAAGCCGGCGTCAAATACATAGCTCGCCGCTCCGGCAGCAATCCACTCTATCAAATTCGCACATCATCGGATGGAGCATTTATCCCCGGTTCGCTTTACGGACAACATTTGAATTCCGGTGCTTTGCATTATGCTCAGGATATCATGGCTGTCTATACCGGATGGACTGCCCGGTGGTCAAACAAAATCAACACGCAGCTGGGAGCACGAGCCGAATATAGTCTGCTGGATGTGAAATATGACCGGCTGCCCGAAGCCGACTTCAAACGTAATGTCTTGGACTGGGTACCGCAAGTCCGCCTGAGTTATAATCTAAACAACAGCTGCCAACTCTCTACAAATTACGATTTCCGTATCAGCCGCCCGGGCATTCGTCAAATGAATCCTTATCGCCTCCAAACCTCGGAATACAACCTGCAATATGGCAATCCGAGACTGAAAGCGCAGCGCAATCACAGCGTGGATTTGACTTTCAACTATTACAGTGGCAAAGTGATGCTGAGCTGTGTGCTATATCATGAATTCAGCCGCAATGCAATCCGGTCTTACACCCGTCAGGATGACTCTATGCCCGGCGTATTGCAAACCACATACGATAATTTGGGGCGTTACGGTTCGTTCCGCATCGTGCCCTATTTTTCCTATCGACCCAATAATTGGATGCGTTTATCGCTCAATGCCAACGTAGTCTTTGCTCACATTCGCAACGAAGCGGTGCAGCAGACCGAGCATTGGCGCAGTGCTATGCTGTATGGCAGCACCACCTTTATGCTGCCCAAGCAGTGGGAAATACAAATGAATGGCAGCATCAATAAATATGATGGTTATCAGAGCAAAGCCAATGTGATGCACACCTCATCTGTGGCTGTATCCAAAAGCCTTTTGAATGACCGGTTAAATCTATCATTGTCGGTGGTCAATCCGTTCGAAAGCTCCCTGAAATATATCAGTCGGCTCAAAGGCATCGGCTACGAAGGCGAATCCGTGACCATAGACCACGGAGCACGTATGCTTCGGTTGGATCTCAACTATAGTTTCGGAGAGATGAAGAGGCGCATCAAGAGAATAGAGCGCAAAATCGTCAATGATGATTTGATGACAAAATAATTCGAATAAAACAGCGTTTTAACTTAAATAGAATGAAGGATAATGCTAAGAATCAAGGCATTACCCTTTCATATTGCAACGTAAATTGTGCATCCGATGGCAGGTCTTGATTAAAATTCAGGCTAAAATTTGTAGCTTTGTAAATAATCACCCTGTATAACACATGACATTGAAACGCTTGCTTACAGCCGTCTGCCTGATTATTTGCTGCCGGAATATAACCGATGCACAGGCTCAAGTATCGCGCTATCATGCCAATGAGAGTAACGGCTTTGGCGTGGTATATATGCTGCCACAAAGTCGGCTGCGCGTTGAGGCCTTGGTGGAGCGCACAGATTATACCCCCGGCAAATTAAGCGCATACGCACTTAAATATCTGAATCAGAACGTGGGATTGGAAGCCATGGTAAGCTATCGCCTGCTCAAGGTGCGTGTGCTATCCGAAGGTGTGCCCGACCGCGAACACCAATACCTGGTGGAGTTTAAGCCCGGCACTGTGGCTCCTTACCTTTCCTTGACAGCAAACGGCGTCATTGTCGGTATCAATACGGATGCCGTTGCACCGGATGCTGCAGCATGGGCAGATCCCACACAAGCCGAAACACACAGCACCCGTGTCATACCCACCTTGCCTCAGGAATACAATCTGGCGGGTTCACTCCACAAAAAAGCCGAACTGGCGGCACAGCACCTCTTTTATGTGCGTGAAAGCAGTATGAATATCGTGACTGGCGATGTGGATGCCATGCCCAAAGACGGTCAGGCCATGAAAATAGTGATGGACCGCCTGGCACAGGAAGAAGCCGCCACTCGTGCTCTATTTGTAGGAGATACGGTGCGACGCCAATTTGTGCAGTCTTTCTTAATTACCCCCACAGAGCCGTTTGCCGATAAAGTGATATTCCGCTTTTCTGAGCAATTGGGTGTGCTGGAGGCAGACGATTTGGCCGGCGAGCCGGTGCGCATGACTTTGCGAGAGGTGGAACGCGCTCCGCAGATGGATGATAAACAGGCGGAAAAACACGAGAAAAGCCTCAAAGGCATTGTGTACAATCGTCCCGGAGTAGGCGAGGTGCAGGTAATCCGGGCACAAGAAATTCTATATCAGAGCCAACTGCATATCACCCAGTGGGGCATCCGGCAGAGTCTGGCGCCGAAGATGTTTAAGGATAAACAAGATCAAACTCCGTCTATTCTCTTCGACCCCGATACCGGCGGCATCCTGAAAGTTCAAGGACCGGATGGGAAAACGCTCTGACCGCACCCATCTGCCACGAAAGACATCCCCCCTCCCATAGAAAAAGCAATTTATTAATTTCAAAAAACAATAATCAAACAGTTTTAATTTTTTATGGCAAAGAATCACCCCAAAGGGCTCATCGTGTTAGCCCTTGCCAACATGGGCGAACGCTTCGGCTACTACACCATGCTGGCCATCTTGACGCTGTATATGCAGGCTAAGTTCGGCTTCTCGTCCGCAACCACCAGCATGATTTACGGCACCTTCCTCGCTTTGGTATATTTCTTACCGGTATTCGGCGGTATCGTGGCCGATAAATGGCTGGGCTATGGCAAAACCATTCTCATCGGTATCACCATTATGTTTGGCGGCTACCTGCTCCTCGGCATCCCTTTCGGTACGGGCAGTATGGGCGTATTGCTGATGTTTGTATCGCTGTTGCTGATTTCGGCAGGAACAGGTCTTTTCAAGGGTAACCTGCAAGCTCTGGTGGGCAAGTTGTACGACAATCCTTTGTATAGCAAGAACCGCGACATGGCGTTCTCTATCTTCTACATGTTTATCAATATCGGTGCTTTCTTTGCTCCCAGTATGGGTAATGCCATCACCAACAGCGTTTTGGCCAAAGAAAACTTCTACTACGATGCCTCCATCCCCAAAAACTATGTGGCTCTGAATGACAAAGTGGTGGATGCCGACCAATTCATGGCCGAGTATGCCCAAAAGCATGCCGATTTTAATGGCTTGGCTGCCGACAAACAAGCCGAAGCCATCAGCAAGGCTAAGAAAAAAGCCGGTGTAATGTTTGCCGAAGACGAAGCCAAAGTACTCTTCAACCTCAAATTGGCAGGATTGCACCAATACACCAAGGCCGGCAAAATCACAGACCCAGCTTTGATGGTAACGGCAGAAGATTATGAAATCGTAAACAGTCGCGATGCTGCCGATGCTGCCCAAAAAGAAGAAATCTTGGCGCGCGTGAAAGCCGCAGAGGTTACCGATGCCAACCTTTTGGCTGCCAATGATTCCAAAGGTTTCGAGCGTGACTTCGGTAATAAATATGTGACCGAATTGCTCTCCAAATCTTATAGCTGGGCTTTCTTCGTGGCGTGCGGCAGCTTGATTATCTCTATTTTGATTTTCTTCCTCTTCCGTACCACATGGAAGTCTGCCGACGTAACAGCCAAGCAAGCCAAAGCTGCTGCCGCCAAGGGCGAAAATACTGTTGCGGAAATGTCGCCGAAAGAAGTTAAAGAGCGTTTATTGGCTCTCGGTTTGGTATTCTTGGTGGTGATTTTCTTCTGGATGGCTTTCCATCAAAACGGACTCACCATGACATTCTTTGCACGTGATTATACTTTTAGCAAGGTGTCACCCACCCAGTTCATGGCATTCTCTTTGGTTATGCTGATACCTTTCATCTGCTTCATGTATGGTATTTACCTGTCATGCTTCGGTCTGCTGGGTGGTAAGAAGAATGTCACCAAAGGTCTTATTCTCGTAGTATTGGGTATTGCCGGACTGGCCGGCGGTTATTTCTTGGATATCGCTTCCATCACCGAAGCCACCAAGAGCATCACACCTCAGATATTCCAGCAGTTTAACCCCTTCTTTATCATCCTGCTGACTCCGGTTACTGTGGGTATCTTCACTTATCTGGCACGCCGTGGTAAAGAACCTTCTGCGCCGCGTAAAATCGGTATCGGTATGCTTTTGGCAGCTGTAGGCTTCCTGGTATTGTTGGTAGGCTCCATCGGTCTGCCTGCCCCCAGCACCATCGAAGGAACCAGCAGTGTGCTGGTAACGCCCAATGTATTGATTGGCACCTACTTTGTGCTCACACTGGCAGAACTTTTCCTCAGCCCGATGGGTCTTTCATTCGTATCAAAAGTGGCACCTCCCCAATATGCAGGTTTAATGCAGGGCGGATGGTTGGCTGCCACAGCCGTGGGTAACCTGCTCGTGGGCGTGATGGGTTCTTTCTGGGAAAAGATGCCGCTGGTAGCTTTCTGGGGTGTACTCATTGCATGCTGTCTGCTCTCTGCCGCTTTCATCTTCTCTGTGATGAAACGCTTGGAGCGTGTAACTGCCTAACTCTGAGGTCTATTCCTCGATAATCCAAGGGGGCTGTCGAATCTTGTTCGACAGCCCCTTATTTCTTCTCCGTTTCTAATACAATTCAAGAATGGTAAATCTAACGCGGCAAATTGTATTATCTTTGTTAGATATATTACCGCTCGAAAGATTTGGCTGACAAAAAGAGTTTTTTTCGCCGACACTGGAAGAAATTTTTAGTGGGCATTTTACTGATCCCACTCATTCTGCTCCTGACGCTATCGCTGCTGCTCTACGTACCATTCGTACAGCAGTGGGCAGTTCGTAATGCTGCATGCGAATTGAGTAAATCCACCGGTATGGATATATCGGTGGGACTGTTACGCCTCGACTTTCCAGCCAAATTGCGCCTCGAAAAGGTTTTGATGATTAAACCGAATCGAGACACACTGCTTATGGCCGATATGCTGCGCGTTCAGGTGGATCCGCTGCCCCTGCTCAAAAAACGCGTCTACGTGCCTCATTTAGACTTACAGAATGCTCAAGTACATCTGCCGGACAGTACTGAGCTGAACCAAATGCGCATAGCCGTGAGGGAGGTGCGTGCCCGCAACCTTTTTGCCAATCTGGAAAATCAGACCGCAGACCTTGGGCAATGGGATGTGGAAGGCGTTAATTTTTACATGGATTTTCATCGTCCGCCGGAGGAGAAAGAAGACGAGCCTTCCGAACCGTTGCTTTGGAAAATCCGAATGACTCGCTTAGGTGTCAAGGATACCCGATGCTACGTCAATCTGCAAGACAGTATGCTGGTAAAAGCACATCTTGAGCAAGGCGAGTTTACACGTCCCTTCGTAGACTTGAGCACCATTTTGGTTACAGTGGCACATGCCAAAATAAAAGGTTCGCACGCCTCTTATGCCTCTGACATGCATCCGGCGCAAGGTCGGAATATGGACTATGGACATATAGCCGTAAAGCCCTTTATGCTTGAAGTCAAAAACATCCGCTCCGAACTGATTAAGTTAGACGTGGAAGTGCTGGACTTACAAGCCGTGGAACGCAGCGGCGTGAGCATCTGCTCCATGCAGGGGCGGTATCAGATGGACTCGCTGGGGATGCAAATCAACGACTTCCGACTTTCCACCCGTCAATCAGCCGTGATGGCCAAACATGTGGAACTACCTTGGAGTATCTTCAAATTGGATAGCACGGCTTTCGTTTATGCCGATGTAGAGGGGTACGTGGGCATTGATGACTTGTGCAAAACCACATCTCTCCAAATCGACAATCTGCTTGAAAAGACCGAAAGTAAGCGAGTATCGCCCTTCAAAGTTTCTTCCCGACTACCGGTCATAGAACTTTCTGCACAGTTGGCCGGCACTGTGTGCGAAATGAATATCAACCGCCTCACGGTGCATTGGCCCTCTGTTATTGACATGGGGATAAAGGGCAAAGCTTCCCATCTGGTCGAAAATAAACACCGCCGAGGTAATTTTACTTTGCAAGCCGATTTTTATCCGCACGCGACTTCATTGCTCTCTTTGGCAGGGGCTGATGTGGCCAAACGCTTTGTACTGCCGGCCGGCTCGTCGATTCGTGGCAATGTGAAGCTGCAAAAAGAGTTCTATAATGCGCAATTGCTCGTTACCGACCCCGGTGGTGCTCCGCTACATTTAAACGGCAGCTACGGCACACGTTCCAATCGCTATCATGCCACGCTGAAAGCCAATGGCTTTGACCTGCGCCGCTTCATGCCTGCCGACAGTGTGGGGCAGCTGTCGCTGTATGCCGAGGTGGACGGTCAGGGATTGGATATCCTGAATGAACGCAACCACGCCAATCTGAAACTTCGGGTTGGCTCTGTGAAATACAAAGATCAATGGATAGACAGTCTGACCGTAGATGGTAATTTGAATAAGGGGGCACTCTTTCTGGCTCTGAATTCCGAAAGTCCGAATGCAGCACTTACTGCACAAGTGGATGCTCTGCTCAATCACAAATGCATCGACGGTACCGTCAATTTGGATGTGCAGCGCCTCGACTTGAACGCTCTGGGGCTGAGTGCCATGCCTTTTGATTTGCATACCAGAATGCAGGCTGAAATCCGAAGCGACCTCAAGAGTAACCATTACATTGATGCCGATATTTCCAATACGCAAGTCAATTTCGACGGCGAACAGCTGGCTCCCGAGATGATAGAGTTGCGTGGGCATTCTAATACAGATTCAACCCAACTGGCATTGCATTCGGGCGACCTGCGTCTGAACTTCGATGCTGCCAATGGTTATGAAGATTTGATAGCCATGAGTACACGATTGGGCAAAACCATAGCACAGGAAATCGGTTACGTAACCGGAACTCAAAGGCGCAACGGCAGTCTGGACAGCCTCATCGCCATGTTGCCTCAGGCGGAATTAGCCCTGCAAGTGGGTCGCAATAATGCTTTTTGGCCTTATCTGCGCCATAAGCGTATCTCTTTCGATTACATAGACTCTCATTTGGAAATATCACCGCAGTTGGGCGTCAATGGCAATGTTCATGTGCGGGATTTTGCACTGGACACCGTGCGCATCGGTTTGGGCGAATTGGACATCCAAACCCATAGAAAGCTGCCCGACGGCAGTATGCTGCATCTGAATTTGGTACTGGATCGCCGTAAACATCTGCATCAGAACGCACTGCATCTGCGTGCTCAAGTGGAAGCAAACCTGCGTAATGCCATGATCAAGGCTTCACTGCTGGACGATAAGTTACAACCAATGCACCGTTTGGGGGTGCATGCCGAATGGGATGAGAAGTACTATCGGCTGGCTTTGCTCCCATCGCCGGAGATTATGATTGGCTATACTCCGTTTACCACCAATAGTGATAACAGCCTTTCGTATGGAAAGGCGGATCACCTGCTACATGGTAATCTGCAAATGCAAGGGGAGCGAGATGCGCTCATCAGTCTGCAATCCGATTCACTTACACCTAACGAAGTGCGGCTCCAAATACGTAAACTGACTTTGAGTAGATTTGCCCGATGGGGGCTGATGCCTCCCTTGGAAGGTACTGTATTTGCCGATATCAATGTGGTGCAACCGTATGGCGACATCAAAGAACCTGTGATTACCGCCGACTTCTCGGTAAATGACTTAATCTATGACCAAAAGCATTTGGGCAACATTGGTTCGGCACTTTTTTACGAACCGCGCAATGACCACTCGCACTATATCACAGCGGAAATCAGCCACAACAGCCGACCTGCTTTGGCTGTCAATGGTATTTACCGTCCAGATGTTCGGGACAATGCTCTGGAAGGTTCGGTGCGACTGGACAGCCTGCCACTGAAAATAGTTGATCCCTTCTTGGGCAAAGAATTAGCGGGATTGGAAGGCACGGCCAACGGTCATCTGAATTTAGGTGGTACGCTCCAAGATATCCGTCTGGGCGGTGCTTTGGCATTTGCCGATGGATTGGTGGATTTGCGCCAATACGGCGCAAGACTGCGTTTGGACACCATCCCCATTACCATCAGCGAATCCAAACTTAACTTTAATCACTTTGCCATCCGACCGGACAGTCACCCGGATCAAGCGGTATTTCTGGACGGTGACTTTGCTTTCTTGGGTAAGGAGGCTATGAACACAAACCTACGCCTGCGAGCTGCCGAAGTGGAAATCACCAACAGCAAGCGTACGGCCGACAGTCAGCAGCTCTTCGGACGCATCATCACCAATGCCGACCTTCGGATGACCGGCAAGGCAAGCCGTCCGCGCATCCGAGGTTCGCTGGGTATCTTGGGAGGTACACGTGTAACCTATGTGATGCAGAATATGCAAATCAAAGCCAGCGAGAAGATGAGCGATGTGGTCAAGTTTGCCGACTTCCGTGATACGCTGTTCGTGCCACAGCCCATCCATCAGACCGAACTGGGCGGTCTGGATATAGCCGTGAGCTTGCACATTGACCCGGCTGTTAAGGTAAATGTGGATATGGGCGACACCAATTCCAATTATCTCTCCGTGACCGGTGGCGGCGACCTGAATTTTACCTATCCGCCCTATGGCGAAATGAGCTTGACCGGCACCTATTCGCTCAACGATGGGTATCTGCGCTATTATGTAGCTCCCGTTATCGGCAGCAAGGAGTTTACCATAGACCCCCAGAGTTATATCCAATTCAATGGTAAACCGGACGATCCGTATCTATCCTTTACCGCTATCAATAACATGAAGGCCAATGTGGGCGATGGCACCAAAGGGGCATCACGCCGTGTGGATTTCGTGGTCAGCATCAAAGCGCAGGATTATCTGGATAAGCTCAAGATTGTCTTCGATGTGGATGCTCCGGGCGACTTGGCCACACGCAATATCTTGAGTAGCATGAACCAGGAAGAGCGTGGCAAGCAAGCCATCGTGCTGATGGCTACGGGCACGTTCCTGGCCAATCAAGGATTGGGTAATGCCAATTATTTCAATAATATGCTCAGCGGTTTGCTGCAATCTCAGGTCAATAATATCTTCGGAAAAGTATTGCAGGGAACCAGTTTGAACTTGGGTATGGAACTTCACGACGGAGAAAACGGTACCGGGGCTTATACGAATTATACCTATAGCTTCTCACGCAGTTTCTACAACGACCGCATCAAAGCCATCATCGGTGGCAAGGTGCAGAGCGGTCAGGTTCCGGGTAGTCGAGAACTGACACTTATCGACAATGCCGCATTGGAATACCGAGTGGACCGTGCCGGTTCGCAGTATTTCAAAATCTTCCACAAGCGCTCTTTCGATAATCTCATCGAAGGCGAAACGGCAGAAACCGGACTCAGCTATATCGTAAGGCGCAAGTTGGAAAACCTATCCGACCTTTTCACCTTTCCTTTTAAGCGCAAATCGGCACAGACTGCGCCCATAGTAACCGATACCATTCCCCTCAAGGCTGCCGATAGCACAGCCG
>CAMFNC010000162.1 GCA_945965245.1 uncultured Porphyromonas sp.
GGTCATGGCCACTTCCACCGGAATACCCTGTTTTTCGGCCGTGATATGAATAACATCCGGGATCAAAGGTTCCTTGCTTCTATCCAAATAGCGCACAAACTCTTTCAACCCTTCTTCCGAATAATACGTTTCGGTATGGAAAGAGCCATCCTCTTTCACATTCCGCCTGTCAGTCAGGGTCAGTGTAATGCCGGAGTTAAGAAACGCCAATTCGCGCAGACGCAGCGAAAGTGTATGGAAACTGTATTCCGTTACAGTAAAGATGGTTTCGTCCGGGCTGAAAATGATGGTTGTACCCGTTTCGGAAGATTCACCGATGGTTTGCAACTCTGTCAAAGCCTTTCCTCGACTAAACTCCATTTGGTAGGATTTACCATCGCGATGCACGATGGCTGTCAATTTTTTGGAGAGGGCGTTCACACAAGAAACTCCCACCCCGTGCAAACCACCGGATACTTTATATGAGCCTTTATCAAATTTGCCACCGGCGTGCAATACGGTCAGTACCACTTCCAGGGCACTCTTCTGTTCTTTTTCATGAAAATCCACCGGGATACCACGTCCATTGTCGCGAACCTCAATGGAGTTATCTTGATGAATAATCACATCAACCCGATTACAATATCCAGCCAGAGCCTCGTCTATAGAGTTATCCACCACCTCGTAAACCAAATGGTGAAGTCCTTTTTCGCTAATATCTCCGATATACATGGCGGGGCGTTTGCGCACCGCTTCCAAACCCTCTAAAACTTGAATGTTTTGCGCAGAATAATCTCCACGCTGTTCGCTATTTTCGAGAGATGAATTATAATCTTCCTGCATACTTAGGTAACTAAAAAAATAAGTTCGTGGCAGAACTCCGTCCACCCCATTAAACAAAACAAAGATAGCAAAAAAGTACGATTTTGCCAAGTGAGCCAGACATACCGATACAGTTTGCGGCATCATGCCCCCACGGTCACTCCCAAGGGACTCTAGAGATAATTACATCTTCATCCGTAGGACTTTATCGGGGGTGATTACATTCATATTCCAGATGAAAGGAAATATCGGCATGGACTTCTTGCAAACGAGGATTATGAGCCGTGGCGTATGGTGCTATCAAAGCATTCACACGTTGGCATTCCACCTTGCCGGTTTGTCCGTAACGTTTCAGCCATATCATGGTCAGAGCGTGCAGGTCGCTATCCTCATCTGTCATGATTTGGTCACTCAAATCCATCAGACTGTCCGCAACCGCTTCACTCACCGAAAGCAACTGCATAAAAGCCAGACGAGCCAAAAGCGTCAGTCCCATCCGCTGCAAAGGCAATCGCTCAGACAATGCCCACGAAACAGCCCAATGCGATGCCTCCGGACTTCCGGCCAAGAGGTTCATGCAGATATAATCACGCCACTCGGTTTCTTCGGAAGCACGTTCGGCCCAAAAGGTGGCTTCCCGATGCGACAACGCTTGCACAGGCATCAGCCATGTGGCTATCAGTCGCAAGTCCCGAACCTCCGAAAGCATCAGAAAGCGTGCCAACTCTGCCGAGTGTGGCGTTTCATCGGCCAGACGCTTCAGATGTTGGCGGGTCAAGCCGAAATTATATTTATAATCCAAGCCTCCCAGACGCATGGTGGCAGCCACCACTCCATCCATGGCCAGATGGAGTTTTTTGCGCAACCGATTGGCTTCCTGCCGTACATTCTCTTCCGGCCGGGTGCACTCTCGTTCAAAGAGGTAATCTGCCACCGGATAATGAGGCAGAGTGCCATAGGCATAGTCGTATCGGAGCATTTGTGGTTCATAGCCTTCCGAGTAATCTACTGCCACATCCTTCACACGGCCTTCGGCATCCGTTTGCAAACGATATATAGGATTCACAAAACCTTTATACGGAGCCAATCCCAAAGAGGCATACTTCCGTAGCACCTCTTGGTGAATATCGGCATCCACCGATGTCCCATATTGCTCCACCAACCGAATGGCGGCAGGCATATCCCCCTCGCTTTTAATCCGCTGTATCTCTGCCAGCAATTCTCCTATATATCTGCGCAATGCTTCGTAATCCCGAATAACCAACTGTATCCCATCCAGATACATGGCACGGGACTCTCCGGCACGCTCCAAAACGTAATGCGAAATCAAGGCTCTATTCTTCATGTGTGCCTCTTCCAGCTTATTTCCCGGACGAATGCGAACGAGTTGTGTGATCAAGCCATTGAGGAAATAGCGGTAATAACAAACATGGAAAGCCTCGGCATCGGGCAGCAAGCCCAATTCCTGCATTTTTGCATCGGCCACGAAATAGAGTGCAAAAAGGTCGGCACGTGCCTCTTCGATGGTGGACGAACACACACCCAAGGCATCGGGAGATGTACCCGGCAGCAACTGCCCCGAACCATGACCAAGACATTCATGCAAATCAGTATGCAAGCGGTCGGTCATCGAGCCATATTTGGCAAGCATCTCTCGCACAGCAGCATCCGGCACGAAAGCCATATCCATACCGTTATGCCGGTTGGCATCATCGTATGCCTGATGAATATTTTCTATGGTAATGGATTTGGAACCATGCTTTGCCCGAATCCAATCGGCATTGGGCAGATTGATACCGATGGGTGTGGCCGGATAGGAATCTCCGCTCAAAACAGCCATATTGACCACTCCGGCAGTAATACCCACCGGCTCCACTTTCTTGAAACGCTCGTCTATCGGAGCATGTGCCTCAAACCATTTGGCATTCTCGCCCAGCAACTGCGTGCGCCGCATAGCGGCTTCGTTGCGGAAGTGTACCAATCCCTCCCACGAACCTTTCATGCCCAAGGGGTCGGCATACGTTTCGGTAAAACCATTGATAAAGTCCACCGCGTCTTCCGTAGAATGAACCCATGACACACAGAAATCATTGTAGGCTTGCAGATTGCCCGATTCGTAAAACCGAATCAGATGCCGGATAGCCTGCACCTGACTTTCGGATGCCGAGTATTCGATGGCGGCACGCAGATGCCCCACTATCCGCCGGATGGCGGGGGCATACAAACCGGACGCCGAATAAGTTTGTTCATATAATGTCCCATCTGCATCATGCGCCAAACGGCTGTTCAATCCGTACGAAATCGGAGATTTGCGTTCTTCTTCGGTAGCTACGGCTTGCATTCGAACATAAAAATCCTCTACTTCCTGCTGCTGCACTCCCGATTCATAGAAATTGACAGCGGAGTGTTCCAC
>CAMFNC010000163.1 GCA_945965245.1 uncultured Porphyromonas sp.
CATAAAACGCGCGCAATTTATATATAAAATGAAGTCAATTTATGCATAAAAAATCAGTGCCATCTAAACCGCTGATAGAAAGTGGCTTTTTGTATCCGTTTTATAGGAGAAAGTGATCGTCAATGTCCACGCTGCTGCATATCCTCCATTAACTTTTGGAGCATGGATTGCGCCTTGCGGATGCGTTGTTCTTCGCCGTTTCCAGCCCGATAGACCGTACTGCGCTGCGTAAAGTTGTAAATGGAGGCTCCAGACTCATCTGCCAACCCCACCAGATTGGGGAAGGTAAAGAATGCATACTCCGCCTCTTCGGGTGCAAAGACGTTTTTACTGAATGTAAATTCCTCTGCTTGCAACCCCAAGGCATTCAATAGAGTGGCCGGCAGGTCGGTCTGTGCCGCCACCTTATCGATGCGGCGTGGCTTATCCAAAACACCGCCGCTCCACAGATGCACGATGTGATAGCGCAGCAAACTTTCTGGTGTGGCATCTTCCGGATAGGGATAGCCGTGGTCTGCCACAAAAACGAACAGCGTATTGCTCCACAAACGGTCATTCTGCCGCATCGTTTTAATGAAACGGTCTATGCAACCATCGGTATAGGCCACCGAATTCAGATAGGGGTCGGTGTGTGTCCGATTGGGCACATCGAACGGCTCGTGACTTGATAGCGTCAGAAAGGTATAGAAAAACGGTTGGTCCGATTTATCCAGTCGAACACATTCCTCGGCCAGAAAATCGAAAGCATATTCATCTCTCACCCCCCATTTGGATGCGGCATGATGCAGTGGGAAATCCGCCAAGTCGGTAATCTGCTCATAGCCGGTGCCCAAGAAATAGCTGCGCATATTGGCAAAGTCTATGTCTCCACCGTAGAGCATGTGCGTGCTGTATCCGCCGGCTTTCAGTTTGGCGGCTATGGAGGGTAGCGTGCGCGACTTCTCCGAATATTCCAAAATAGAAGATGAGGGCTGCCCCGGATAGCCGCTCAATACTGCTGCCAAACCTCGGTCTGTGCGGAAGCTGGAGGCATATGTGCGAGTAAAGAGCCATGACTCTTGAGCCAATTGATCGAGCACCGGAGTAACACCCTCACGGCATCCCAAAGCACCGAACGCATTGGCCGAAAAACTCTCCAAAATAACCATTACCACATTCGGGCGTTGCATACGCAAAATGGGGACATCCGCCTGGCTGTCCGCCACACTTCTCGGTGCATTCAGTTCACGATACAGTCGGTCGCATTCCTCTTGGTCAAAAAAAGTCGTTTCCGCTGTCAAATCCTTCTGCTGATGCAGTGTGGCCATAACGTTAAAAACGGGATTGATAGACGCCTGATTGATGTATTGGTTGGTGGAATGATAGACCATCCCCACATTGGCCGTAGAGGTATTCACACTGCTGCGCATACCCAGAAAGAGTAATCCGCCACTCAGTAATAGTGCCGGCAGCGTATGCCATTGGAATCGCCCCCGAGTCTGCGGAAAGTAACGCCCGTGAAAACGCCACAACGCCCAAAGAAGAACAGCGCTAAAGACCACAAAAATCAGACAATAGAGCAGGATAATGCCATAATCGAGGCTCGCCAGTGCATCTTTGGGCTTGGTCATATAGAGCAGGGCAGAGGCATCCATTCGGAAGTCCCAATAACCATAAAGTTCGAGGTCGATGGTATAGATATAAGCCACCACCGGCACAATCATGGCATAGTAAACACGCAGTATGCGATCCAATACGTTGCCCCACGGCATCCAACAAGCCAAAAGGGTAATTAGCAGAGGCAGAGCTGTCAGATAGGCAGTTATCACCACATCGAGTCGCATGCCGTATAGTGGCACGCCGAGAGCCTCTGCCCAGCCGGCAGAAACCGTGCGGTTTAGATATCGAAGCATAAAAACGAGATGCTGCAACAGCATGAAACTGAGCAACGTAAAGAAAACACCCCACACATAGCGCAGGCACGAACGAGTATCGGATTGCATCGTAACGTAAATCTTTGTTCATATAAACCGAGCATTCCGCTTGCAAAGCCGGGGAAGCATCGGTATCACCATTTAGCACAAAGTTAAACCGTTTTTGCAGAGTCCCTGTACATGGGCAGGATTTGGCTGGCAAGAATAGCACTCTTTTGGGGGCGGATGAGTATTGCTTTGAGGAAACTTGTTATCTTTGTTTGCAAAATAAGAAATCATTATCAACCTTATTAATTCCGTAAAATGAATACTCCTAAAGAACTGAAGTACAGCAAAGACCACGAGTGGGCACGCTTGGAAGGCGAATTTGTTTATGTAGGCATCACCGACTATGCTCAAAGCGAATTGGGCGAAATCGTATATGTGGACGTCCCCACCGAAGGCGAGAATCTGGATGCTGAAGAAGTATTCGGCTCTATCGAAGCTGTAAAGACTGTTTCTGACCTCATGATGCCCATTGCCGGCGAAGTAGTTGAGCTGAATGCCGAATTGGAAGATGCCCCCGAATTGGTAAACTCAGATCCCTATGGCAAGGGTTGGATTATCAAAATCAAACCTGCCGATGCAGCTGCTATGGACAGCATGCTTAGCGCAGACGAATACAATAATTTGATTGCCCAATAATCATGCCTGCGCCACGCGTTAGCATCATCATGGGCAGCACCTCCGATTTGTCCATCATGGAAAAGGCTGCCAAACGGCTGGATGCCATGGCTGTACCTTTCGAAATGCTGGCTCTATCGGCTCATCGCACCCCGGAAGAGGTGCGCGAGTTTGCCTTGGGTGCCGAAGCTCGGGGCGTGCAGGTTATTATTGCCGGAGCCGGTATGGCAGCTCACCTCTGTGGGGTGATTGCTTCCATGACCTCCCTGCCGGTGATCGGCGTGCCCATAGATGCCACTCTCAAAGGGATGGATGCCCTTCTGGCCATCGTGCAGATGCCGCCGGGAATCCCCGTAGCCACAGTGGGTATCAATGCTGCCGAAAACGCCGCTTTGCTGGCAATGCAGATGTTGGCTACCGGCGATAAAGAACTGGCCGGACGCTTGGCAGCGCACAAGGAAAGCCTCAAAGAAAAAGTGGTCAAAGCCAATGCCGAATTGGCAAGCGTGAAATACGCACACAAAACCAACTAAGGTCTTTCTTGGCATTGCGCC
The DNA here is from genome assembly GCA_945965245.1 of uncultured Porphyromonas sp. Taxonomy (GTDB): domain Bacteria; phylum Bacteroidota; class Bacteroidia; order Bacteroidales; family Porphyromonadaceae; genus Porphyromonas. The sequence continues at coordinate 3,131 of CAMFNC010000163.1, forward strand.
AACCCATTCGCTTAAACGAAAAAACAACCATTGCCGGCTACATGCCACGTCGCCCCTTCTCATGGGTCAGACATGGGTGTAGCCGGTAACATTTTATGCTATCTCATACATACATGATGTATTCACCTCAACCATGTAAATATGTGCGCCGCCCCTCTTTGGTCGTTCCGGTGGGAAATATCGCAGTAGGCGGTCAGAACCCTATTGTAATCCAATCCATGGCTTCGGTTTCCACCATGGCCACAGAAACAGCTGTGGCGCAGGCCAAACGCATCTTGGATGCCGGTGCAGGCATCGTACGCTATACGGCTCAGGGAGTCAAGGAAGCGCAAAACCTGGCTCATATCCGTGCCGGACTGGATGCTATGGGCTATCGCCAACCTTTGGTGGCCGATATTCACTTCAATCCTCATGCCGCCGATGCCGCTCTGGATACGGTGGAGAAAGTTCGCATCAATCCGGGCAACTTCGTGGATACTCGCAACCATACGGGAGATTGGACGGCAGAAGAATTTGACCGATACCATCTTCTGGTACAAGAGCGGTTTGGCGCCTTCGTGGACAAAGCCAAACGGCTCGGCCGCACCATCCGCATCGGAGTCAATCACGGTTCGCTGAGCGAACGCATGGTGCAGCGTTACGGCGATACGCCGGAGGGTATGGTGCAGAGCTGTTTGGAGTTTCTGGATGTGTGTGTGGCGCACGAATTTGACCGCATCATCATTTCCATGAAATCGTCCAATACCATAGTCATGACCGAGGCTGTTCGGCTATTGGAGCGCAGACTGCGTGAAGGGGGCTATCCGCCTTATCCCTTCCATCTGGGCGTTACCGAAGCCGGTGAAGGCGAAGACGGTCGCATCAAAAGCGCAGTGGGCATCGGAGCATTATTGGCAGACGGTTTGGGCGATACCATTCGCGTATCGCTGAGCGAGGAGCCGGAATATGAAGTGCCCGTGGCCTTTGCTCTGCGTGACTATATGATGCAGCGGCAGGACTGCAATATGGACACCGATGATATGCCGGATGCCGAAGCCTATCAACGTCTGTGTGCTCCAGGCAGACAAGATACCTTTGTGGTAAACGGTCTGGTGGGCGGTGGATGCAAACCTTGTGTGGTGACACGTCAGCCTGTCATGGAATGTGATGGCGAGCCACAGCCCGATTTCTATTTCGATGGCTGCACCCTCACGGATCCTCATAGCGGCAAATCCATAACCACCTATACATGGGATGCCACACAAGAATTGTCGGATAACGACGTGAATACCCTCCGCCAAAATCCGGAAATGGTTATTCTGCTTAGTGCCGATGGTGCTAATCCCGTGGCAGAATGGCGTTTGGGTTATGCACGTCTGCGCCGTAAGGAAATCAAACAGCCCATCATACTCTGCCACCGCTATCGGAATGTCAGTGCCGATGAGTATCGCCTATTTGCCGCTGCCGATGCCGGTTCCATTCTGTTGGACGGATGGGCAAATGGGCTGATGTTGGAGGCCGACATGCCGAATGCCACCGCTGTGGAAACGGTCACACAGCTGGCCATCTTGCAGGCATCGCGCCTGCGTATGAGTAAAACGGAGTATATCAGTTGCCCGAGTTGCGGCCGCACGTTATATGACATACAAACCACCATCGCCAAAATCAAAGCCGCCACTTCGCACCTCAAGGGGCTTAAGATCGGCATCATGGGTTGCATTGTAAATGGTCCCGGCGAGATGGCGGATGCCGATTACGGTTATGTGGGCGGAAGTCCCGGTACCATAGACCTCTACAAACAGCGCGAATGCGTGCGCCGAGGCATACCTGAAGCCCAGGCCGTGCAGGAGTTGATAACACTCATCAAACAGAATAACGACTGGCAGTCCTCCGAAAACTAACTCCGAAATAATTATGTCTATAACATCATCTGTATTATCCGTTTGCGTGGTCAATCGCTCGCACCATGCACTGCCCAAATATGCCACAGCGGCTTCAGCCGGCATGGATTTGCGTGCCTATATCGACCAACCTGTTGTGCTGCAACCTATGCAACGCATGCTAATCCCCACCGGACTATACCTTGCCCTGCCCGATGGCTACGAAGCGCAAATCCGACCGCGCAGCGGTCTGGCCATGAAGCACGGCATCACGGTGCTGAACAGCCCTGGAACCATCGATGCCGACTATCGGGGTGAAATCCGCGTGCTCTTGGTCAATCTATCCGATACCCCTTTTGAAATTGCCGACGGCGAACGCATTGCCCAAATGGTGGTGGCTCGTCATGAGCATGTGGTCTGGCAACCGGTGGTGGCTCTGGACGATACCGAGCGCGGTGCCGGTGGTTTCGGACATACGGGAAAGCATTGAAAAAGCGTTATATTTGTGTATAGAAGCCCGAGAACTATCGGGCATCACACACGAATAATATAATTATGCACAAAATAAAACTCTTTTTGATGGTCGCCGCTATGCTGATGACGGTTTCCGCTATGGCGCAGCAGAACCCATCGCAGTCGGATAAATTTAACACCTATTTCTATCAGGGTATTTCGGCAGCCAATCAACGGAATTATGCCGAAGCTTTCGACTTATTGACTCATTGCTATCGCTTGGACTCCACCAATGCGGCCTTGCAATATCAACTATCCCGCCTCTATTACGGCATGGATGACGCAGCCAAATCCACCTCTCTCTTGGAAGGCGCTTACCAAGCCGAGCCTAATAATTTGGTCTATGCCGAAGGATTGGCCACGATTTATACCAACCAAAATCAATTCGACAAAGCCATAGCCATCTACCAAAAGCTACAGAAAGCATATCCCACACAGGAAAATCCGGGTATGCGACTGGCCGACCTATACAGCCGCAGCGGCGATATAGACCAGGCATTGGCAGAATATACCCGCCTGCAAAAGGAATTTGCCGATTCTCCTTCCGACCATTTCAGATACATCGGCATCAAAGGACAACTGTATAAAATGGCTCGGCGTGATAAGGAATTGGTGCGCGAGTATCAATCTCTGATAAAACAATATCCCAATGTGCCGGAGTTTGCCTATCGACTGTCGGATGTATATCTGGAAAACGAACAACCGGCTGAGGCTCGAAAGCTATTGGATGAACTGGGAGCCAAAGGGTATGACGATGCCCAATATCACATGGCTCGGTTCAGATACTTCCGCACTGTCGAAGACCGTGAATCCATGCGCCGCGAAATGGCGGTGGTCTTCGATGACAAAGAGATGCCGATGGAGGACAAAATGAGACTTCAAATGGCTCTGGTACAGCAGGATTTGGATGCCGAGGGAAAGCCAAAGCCGGAATACAACCCTCTTTGGGAACGCATTATGGCAGAATATCCGGAAGAAGCCTCCCCTAAAATGGCATACGCTCAAGTTTTGGACATTCAGGGCAATTCGGCTCGTGCACAAGAGATGATGACAGCTCTGGTACGGAAAGACCCCTCTAACATATTGGCATGGGATTATCTGGTCAATGAAGCTATCCGCCGTATGGATTACGATGCCATTATATCCCGAAGCCTTGACGCTCTCCGACATATCCCCGAAAGAGCATCCTATTATATCTATGCCGCAAGTGCTTATGTGGAGAAAAAACGCACACCGGAGGCCAAAGCCCTATTGCAGAAAGCGCTCGGTGCTCTACCTTCCGAAGATGGAGAGGGGCTGGCGGAAGTCTATGGGTTTCTGGGTTCAATGGAAGGAGATGCCGGCAACATCCAAAAGATGTATGAGTATTACGACAAAGCTCTCACGCACGATGCCAATAACGCTTCCGTACTCAACAACTACGCCTATGAACTGACCAAGGACAAGGGCAATATGGCCAAAGCAGAGCGCATGGCGGCATTGGCTGTCAAATTAGCTCCGGACGTACCCACGTTTCTGGATACATACGGTTGGGTCTTTTTCTGTAAGGGCAGTTTCTCTCTGGCCAAGCTGTACATACAGAAGGCAGTGGATTTGACCGAAAATGAACCGGATGCCGATATTTTGGAGCACTTGGGCGATGTGTATGCCTGTATGGGAGATATGGAGCAAGCCTTGATATATTGGCAGAAAGCTCGGCAGGTAGGCAAAGGCTCCGACCTCCTCGACAAGAAAATCAAAGAAAAGAAATATCTTGCTCCCCGATAATTTATGAAACCCCAAACGATATCATACATTTTATTTATAGCCACCGTGCTTTTCCTGACCGGATGTGGCGTTCACAGACAGAGTGCGCCTGCCGCTGTGAGTGTGGGCAACACCGTCATCCGGAGCGAACGTGATTTCATTTCCGTGCTCAACCAAAATGACCAATTCGGAAGTCTGCGCACATCGGCGGATGCAGAAATCAAGATGCCGAACAAATCTTTTTCCTCCAGAGTCAATCTGACCATCGTGCGAGGTAAGGGTATTCGAATGATTTTGATACCTCTGCCGTTTGTGGAACTGGGGCGCATCTGGATTACCCCTACCGGAGTGACGGCTACGGATGCCATTCATAAATATTATGCCGAACTGTCTTATGCCGAATTGTCTAAAGAGCTGGGCATGCCGATAGACTACGAGTCGCTGGAGAGTCTTCTCTGTGGTCGTTTGTTCACCCCAGAACATCCGAAAGGCAATCCGTTGGATTATTTCCGCTTTTCCCAAACGACCCCTTCTTCCATTGTCTATCCGGGTCAAAATGCTGAGTACCAGTTCTCCATGAATACCTCCGGACGCATCGGTTCGGCCTACGCCATCACAAAGACATCCGATAGGGCTTCTGTGCTATGGAAGTATGACCAATACCAAAATTCCTTTCCGCTGATGCAGACTGTGGTGCTGAACCGATTAAAAGGCAAAAAAGACTCCGTGCGCATAACCCTGCAAATGGATGATGCCGACAGTGAAGCGGTAGATGCAACACTGGTCGAGCCCAAAGTGAAGTCCAATTATCAGCGTATCTCATTGCCGGTACTGAAACAAATGATTAAAAACTTATTGTAGTGATCAGGTCTATTCTTTTTTCTTTCCTCATGCTCCTATTTTGGGGATTGCCGGCTGTGGCTCAGAAAAAAAGCAGTCAGGTGCGCCAGTTGGAAAAACAACGCAAGGAAATTCTCAAAAAAATCCAACAAACCGACCAAGAACTGACCAAAACTCGGACGGAGAAGCAGAATGGGGAGAAAATGCTGAAATTGGTAGAACGGCAAGTGGCTCAGCGTACCCGCATGGTGGAACTTTTGGATCAAGAAGTGGATGGTCTGCAAGTGGCATTAGACAGTTTCACTCGTGAGCGCGACACTCTGCTGAAACAAGAAGATATGTGCAAGCGACAGTATGCCAAAAGCGTGATGGCGATGCAACGCCGCAGCCTATCAGTGGATAGAATACTCTTCCTCTTTTCTTCCGAAGATTTCGATACTGCATTCCGGCGCAAGATTTTTCTGGAGCAGTATGCCGTGGCACACAGTAAAGCCGCAGAAGCACTCGGACATACACGTGCCAAGGTGGAGGAAAACCGCCGCGATATAGCCAAAACTCATGCTCGAAAGTCCAGTCTTCTGGCCATGCGTGCGGCAGAGAAAAAAAAGCTGGAGTCCGAAAAGCAGCAGCGCACTACGGAAATCAAGAAATTAAGCGGCCAACAGAAAAATTTGGAGCGGCAGCTACGCAAGCAGAAGAACGCCGCCGCCGCTTTGGATCGTAAGATTGAACAGCAGATTGCCTACGAGATCGCCGAAGCCGAGCGTAAAGCTCGCGAAGAAAGAGAGCGACTGGAACGCAAACGTGCTGCTGTCCGCAAGCCTGCCAAATCCGGCAGCACCGGTAAGACTGAACCGGAAAATACTGCAACCATCTCACGCCGTGCCGCTGTCAAGGGTGGATATGCCATGAATGCCGAAGAGCGAGCTTTGAGTGCCGACTTTGCCTCCAATCGTGGTCGTCTGCCAGCACCTGTCCGTGGCCATTATGATTTGGTGGGTCAATATGGGGTGCATTCCGTGCAGGGAAATAATCGTGTGCGCACCAGCAGTGGAGGCATAGATTTGCGTGTCAATGGAGACCGTCGAGCATACAGCGTGTTCAATGGCGTGGTCACCAGCGTATTTGCCATCAATGGGTTCAATAACTCGGTCATCATTCGCCATGGCAATTACCTCACCGTATATTCTAATCTATCATCGGTATCCGTTTCCAAAGGTCAGAAAATCAGCACCGGCCAAGTGATAGGTCAAATAGCCACCGATACCGATTCTCAAGAAACCATATTACACTTCCAAATTTGGAAGGAACGTTCTAAGCAAAACCCCTCATCATGGATCAGATAGCCGCCACCATCGGTAACTTCGATGGCGTGCATATAGGTCACAGACGCCTTGTCGAATTGTTTTGTCAAGAGGCCAAAGTACGCAATCTCCGCCCAGTAGTTTTCACTTTTGATACACACCCTGTATCGGTGATTATGCCACACCGTCCATACCTTTTGATTAGCACATTGGAAGAAAAATTGCAACTCTTTGATGAAATGGGAGTCGAATGCATCCCTCTGCATTTCGATAGCGCAATGGCAGCCATGGATGCACGCACGTTTATGGAAGATATACTGCTGCGACAATATGGTGTTCGATACCTTTTTATAGGTTATGACCATCGTTTCGGTCATAACCGCACACAAGGCTATGAAGATTACGAACAGATTGGTCGAGAAATAGGGATAGAATTGGCGCGTGGACCCAAGGTGAGCAGTGGCGGTACGGTCGTCAGCTCCAGTCGCATCCGTAGGCTTTTGGCAAATGCCGAAATAGAGGAGGCCAACTGCCTATTGGGACATCATTACACACTCTCCGGTCGAGTGGTGGGCGGCAAACAGGTGGGACGTACATTGGGATTTCCCACTGCCAATATCCACATTTTAGATGCACATAAATTACTTCCTCCGCATGGCGTTTATGGTGTGAGAGCCACTTTGGACGGATGTTTTTACGATGGTATGCTCTATATCGGCAACCGACCATCGCTCAATAACGGTTCCAATGTCACCATCGAAGTCAATCTTTTCGACATGGAGGCTGATATGTATGATCGCGAAATCAAATTGGAGCTGATTTTCTTCGAGCGTGAAGATTGCAAATTCGACTCCATCGAGGCTCTTCGCGAGCAAATTGCGATAGACGAAATTTCCATTCGGACACGTCTGAAACAGTATCACACCAATCACCCCACCCGATAAACATACCTGCGCGTTTAAAACAAGAGGTCGATGTAAGAGAATAAACACAAGGGAATTTCGTGCCAACTAATTCCTCCTCTCAAGGAGATGGCACATGGGATCCGAAAGGTGGAATGTGACAGAGGAGCTGTGTATTGTAAGCCCTCAGAATCTTATTCATCGGACCGCCATCCTATTGGGCTGTGCCCGGTAACCTCTTCTGAAAGCACATTTAGCCCCCCATCAAACTTGCGCATACTACCTCGAAAGAATCCCAACGATTTTATACGTTCAAAGGTGGCCTGGCCATCGGTTGCCGTTATTGCAAATATAATCGCAAAAATGTGAGTTTTTCCCAATATACCTCATTGATATAGTAGGTGAATGCAGTATTGGGCAGAGGGTTGCATTTATAGAATAAAACAATAACACATTGACCGCTATGAAATTGCTTGCATGGATGGCTGCACTGGCTATCACTTCCCTTTGTACCTCTTGCCAAAAGGCTAAGAGTGAAAGTAAAGAACCTAATCCTCGAAAAGATATTGTGCTGACCGAAGCACAAAAACAGTTGCTGAACCGACAGAATGATTTCGCCTTTCGGTTTTTCCATCAAATCCATACCAACGAACGTGCCGATGCTAATATATTCGTATCACCGCTGAGTGCATCACTCTGCCTCTCCATGCTGATGAATGGCGCCGATGGTGCCACTTACAGCGAGATGATGCAGACATTAAGTCCGGAAGCCAAGACTGTGGATATCAAGGAATACAATGCTTTTGCCAGAAACCTTGTAAATCAGTTACTTGAAATAGATAATACCACCCGACTCGGTATAGCCAATTCCATTTGGGTTAATCGTAGTTTTCCCGTGTTCGATGCTTTTATCCGAGTCAATCGCACGATGTATAACGCCGAGGTGAGATCGTTGGACTTTACGCTGCCCAATGCACCCGATACCATCAACGAATGGTGTACCGATAAAACCCATGGACTGATTTCCAAGGCGTTGGACAAAATACCGTCCGATGCCCGGATGTTTCTCATTAACTCCATCTATTTCAAGGGCGCATGGAGCACTCCTTTCGATAAATCCGACACACGCTCCGAACCCTTTGGCCGAGGTGGCACAGCTGAAATGATGCACCAAAAAGACAGCTACCTCTATGCCGAAAATGAATATTTTGCCATGGCTCATCTACCCTACGGGAACGAAACTTTCGGGATGACCATTCTATTGCCTCATGCCGATAAGACGATGGACGAATGTATGGCGGCACTGACTGCCGAAAATTGGCGCAAGTGGGAGCACAGTTTCGGCATGATGAGCCTTGACCTGAAAATGCCTAAACTCCAAATTCGCTATGACCGCGATCTAATATCCGATATGCAGGCGTTGGGCATGAAGCAGGCTTTCGACTCTGCCCAAGCCGATTTCTCTAAAATCTCTTCGGCAGGACTTTTTACGGGATTACTGAAGCAGTTGACCTATTTGAACGTGGATGAAGATAGCACCGAGGCTGCAGCCGTTACCATGGGTGGCGTCTTTTTGACCAGTGTGCGCAGGGTTGTTCCTTTCCATGTAAACAGACCTTACATTCTGATGATACGGGAGCGCAGCACCGGAGCGATTCTCTTTATGGGGAAGGTGATGCAACCGTAACGAATCCTCGGCTCGAAAACAAATCTTTTTCATTTGGATTGGATGAGAGGCCGCTTTCGGATTTTTCCGAGGCGGTCTTCTTTTTAATTCGGAAATGAATAAGACCGCCATCGAAAGAACCGAAAAAACGGTCTTCGATGGCGGTCTTGCAACGGTTTCGGGGCAAGCCGGACTATCCGAATATGGCAGTCACGGCATGCGTGCTCCCGATGCTATCATCTTTTTAATCCTAATTTTGTTTTTTCCAATCCGAAAGTTTCAACGTATAACGAGTGCCATAATCATATGTTTTTCCACTTTGAGATTTTTTTGTAGCCGTATATGTGCCGGCACTGCCGGTCAATGTAATCTTAACCTCACTATCTTTTCTCACACTTGGCATAACATTGGGAGAGAAACTAAAATAAGCCGTCAAATCATTCACCTCTCCGCCTAAGGTTACTTGTTCAAAGTTTAACGAATTAGATACATTTCTATTAGAATTATCTTTAGATTCCCATTTCAAATTTTGCAGTTCACCAATCTTTGGAATATTGGTCAGGTCAAGTTTCATTATGGCATTATTCACATTGAGTTTGAAAGGTTTCATGAGGTCATTGATATAACTCCCTATATAGAAATGATTACGCAGGTGTTCTGTTGTATTATTTCCGACTTGCGTTTGGATTCCGTCACCCATTTCATTTTTGTATCGAACCTCATAGAACTTGGCTCCAGGAATGGCTTCGCCACGGAAAGAACCAGAAACTTGACCTACACCTGAAACAAGAGTGTATTCCTTTGTTGCAATTTCGTCAGGATCGTCAGTTTTATATCCGGTAACAAGGAGTTTATCCCCCGTTTGCCACGTAAGTTTCAGTGTTCCACCATCAAAGGCCACACGTGTTTCCGCATCTTGAGGCATCCCTACTTGGATAGTAATCATTTTGCCTTCATTGGAAGCAACCGGTTCATCTGCAC